>CAUJFU010000158.1 GCA_963169055.1 Myxococcota bacterium | reverse complement strand
TCCGCCGACACGGGGTCAAGGGGCCTCTGGTCCCTTGCGGGGCGTGGGGCAGCGCCCCACAAACAAACCGAACTGCGTCACTCCTATTCGGAGTTGTTTTTTCTGAGGAGTTTTTGCGATGCGTTACGCCTGTTTTGTCTGCATTTGGAGCTTTTTTTCCTTGATGGTTCCGTTGGTTGGGTATGCCAGCGATCCTTCATCGACGTGTGCGCAGCTTTTTCGTCAAGAACAGCACAAGCTTGCTGCGGAGTGTTATACGCAGATTGCTGCGAAGATGCCGACTCCCGACAAGTTGGACGATCTGCAAAAGAAGCGCAAAGGACTTTTTCTCGAAAATGCCGCGAAAGCCTACCAAAAACACGCGGCTGCTCAAAAAGAGGCGCAAGAACAGCGTTATTACTACGAAAAAGCCGCTGAACCGTTGCGAAGTTATCTACAAGAGCGCCTTTGTGTCAAAGCGTACCGTTGCCAAGCGATCAAGGGGATGTTGTTCGATCTGGACGCAAAGATCGGTTATGCGGCGTTGACGTTGACCAATAGTCTTGCAGAGACGGCGCGTGTGGAGATCAAAGGCTACCAGTTTGAGCGCGAAGTGTCGCTGTCAGGGCAAGAAAATCTCCGACTTCGTCCCGGGGTGTATCAGGTGCGAGTGACGTATCCAAAGCAAGCAACGCAGTATGCGGAAGTGACGTTGGGTGAGCGAGAAACGCGGTTGTTTGAGGCGGCAACGATGGGAAAAGGCCCATACAAGCAAGGTTTGACAGGCGGGCAGATCGGGGGGATTGTGTTGATTGCTGGAGGGATCGCGCTTTTGGGCGGAGGCTTGACGTTTGTGTTCGTGTCGAAAAACATCGAGAAGGATCTGGACGGGTTGTTTGCAGAGCGCTTTTCGGTGAACGCTGCGAGAGCAACGTTGTTTACGGATCTCAAGCGGGACGCCCACCTTTCTTTCAATGCGGGAGTGATCGGGTTGGCTTTGGGAGCGGTGGTGATCGGAGGGGGGATCTTGTGGTTTCGCTTGGCTGCGCCTCAAAAGAAAGCGGAAACGTCCAACAAAACAGCATCGCAATGGCCCGTCTCTTCGGCGTTTCCGTTGGCTACCTCAAACGCAAACGCTTTGCCTGCGCAACGTCTCTACACAACGCCATCGTTTTAACAATCCATACGGTATCTGGGAGATGTGTGATCGAAGGGGCCAGCAGGTCGGGTTATTTTCGTTTTTGCAAGCAATAATCTTGGGGGGAGGTGCCACCTTCATCTTCTTTCAAGACAGCGCGCAGGCGTGTTTGGCGCTTGGGGAGAGCGAAGATGCAGGTGAGATAACCTTCTCGTTCGAGAGCGACTTCTTTGGTGTCTGCTCGGATGCAGTAGCCGTTTGCTTTGGCGCGGCAGGCGTTGCTTGGTGAGATCTCTCTCCTATTGAGAGAGAGGCGAGGGACGGTGATCAAGAAGACTTCGTTGTCCGCGCAAGGGGTTTGCTTTTTGGGTGGGGTGACTTGCGGTGGAGTGGGCGTGGTTTCTTGGGTGGGCGTGGTTTTGGGGAGGGAGGGCGTGGTTTTTGGGGTGGAGGTTTTTCGGCGTTTGGTGCGGCGTTTGGTGCGGTGTTTGGGGGAGGTCTGCGGATCGATTTGAGGGGCGGAGTCGGAGATCGAAGCCGCGTCGGTGTCGGTCGTGTCCGAGGCATCGGGCAATTCATCGATTGATTCTGATTCTTGGTTCGGCGTTGGTTGGGGCGAGGTGTTGGGGATTTGGGAGGGGGAGTTCTGGGTTGTTTTGGAAGAGTCCGAAGGGACGGTCGTTTGTGGCGGTTGAGATGCGGTGTTTTTGCCGAGCCGAGCGATGGGGGGCTGATTTGAAGAAGGCGAAGGTCGCAGCAAACCGAGGCCCAACCATGTGCCGAGGATCCCGAGCAAGAGTAATGCGCCCGCGATCGCGATCTTGGCGGAAGAGCGGGGGTCTTGGTTTGTCGATGGAGAGGGCGTTGCGACACCGTTGGAGAGGGCGGGGGGATGGGGTTTTGCGCGTTTGTTGGGTGTGGTGGGAAGCATATCGTCGGTGGCGTCGAGAGATGGGTGGGGATGGATGGGGTGTTTTGGATCGGATGGAGAAACAGAAACGCCCGTTGGAAGGGAGTTTGCGGGAGAAGACGGCCCACGCAATCGAAGGGATGGATCACTTGGAGGATTGAGGTGGGCGTCGCCGCTGTGAGAAAGCCCGTAGCCTGTGCTTTCACGAGCATAAGGCTGGAGGGCTTGCCAAAAGGCTTCGGCAGAGGGGAACCGATCGTCGGGTTTGGATTCAAGGGCTTTTTGGACGGCAAGGTCGACGCCTTCGGGGATATCGCGATCAGGTCGGACTCTGCGAAGGGAGGGGATTTCTTTGGCCATGATGCGGATGGTCAGCAATTCAACGAGGCTGATGCTGTCTAGGCGAGAGGCAGGGATCAAGGGGATCTCGCCTGTGAGCAGCTCGTGAAGGATCACGCCCATCGCGTAGATATCGGTGCGTGCGTCGATCTCTCCGTTGGTGGCTTGTTCAGGGGCGATATAAAAAGGTGTTCCGACGATGCCTTGTGTGATCTTCCCTGCTTTGGCCGCGTTGGAGTCGGTGTTGAGCGGCTTGGCGATACCAAAGTCGAGGACTTTGACAAAGTTATCGCGGCGGCGGTGGTGGATCAAGAAGATATTGTCGGGTTTGAGATCGCGGTGAACGATCTGCTCTTCGTGGGCGGCTTGCATGGCGTCGCAGAGTTGGGCAAACACATCAAGACACCACGCCACCGACGGAAGAGACTCGGTGTTTTTAAGGTAGTCTGTGAGTGGTTTGCCTTTGAGATATTCCATGACATAGAAATGCCCGAGGTAAGGGATCTCGCCAAAGTCATCGAAGACGCGGACGATATGAGGGTTTCGTTGCGAAAGGGCTGAGGTCATCTGCACTTCGCGCAAAAAGCGTTCTTTGATCCCGGGTTTGTTCATGACTTCGGGCTTGATCACTTTGATCACGCGCTCAGCGTCTCGTTGCATGGTCAGGTGTACCGCCCGATACACCGTCCCAAAGCCGCCTTCTCCGAGAGTCTCCAGCAGTTTGTATTTTCCAGCGATCGGGCCGAGCGGAAAACGGCAAAACAAACAAAACTCCAAATCGGGCTTTTCGCTCAGATAAGAGGTCAGATCCTCTTTACAACGCGGGCATCGCTGTTCTTGTGTTGTCATGCCGGTCGGTTCCATGGTGTGCGTGTTCCCTTGTTGGGGGCGCGTTTTTCTGGGGGTCGCTGGAGAGAGCGTTTCGTTGTATTGCCTCGTCGCTTGCCGACGAATAGACAAAGCACACTGCGCGTACTATACAATACTTGCGTTGTGAACAAGTATCGTTTTGCTGCAAATCTTTTGCGTGCTGTGTTGTCATGGGCTTTTTGGTGGCTTGTTTTGTTTTTTGGTGAGGGTGCGATGTTTGGCTTGACTCGAAAAATGCGGATTTTGCCGCTTGTTGTGTTGTTTTGTTTGGGGGCGGTTTTTCCTGCCTTAACGCATTGTGTCGCAAAGCGCGATGCGCATGGTTTGCCATGCAACGAAAACACCGACTGTTGGGGAGATTCGATGTATTGCAACACGACTCCTGTTGAAAAGGCCGGCAAAAAAGTGTGTTTGGTAGATCAATCTTGCACGCAGTCCTCGGATTGTACGGACCCTTGGATGGTGTGCTGTGTCCCCAAAGGGGCGTCGGATGGGCTGCGTTGTCGTTTTGATCAGGAGTGTGCGAATACGCAATGCACCAAACCGGCTTGTTCTGCGGGGTATGTCTGCGTGCGGGGTGGAAAGTGCCTTGATAGCGAAAGCAAGTCTTGCGACGGCGATTGTTATCAGCCCGCCAAATGCGACGTTGCTCTGGGGAAATGCAGCGGAGGAACAACAGGCTGCACGAATAACGCCGATTGCCCGTCTGGACAGACCTGTGCTTCGGGAAAATGCACGGGAGGGACAACGAACTGCACGAGCAACGCAGATTGCGCGCAAGGGCAGACCTGCAAAGTCGGCAAATGTGAGAGCACCACAGGCAATTCGTGTCTCTCACCATCGCCCGGCCAGTCGCCGCCTTGTGGAGCGGCGATGGTTTGTTGTGCGCTGTCTGGGCAGCAAGGGACGTGCTGGTCTCCGTCCGATTGTGCGAGCCGATACACGGCGAAGTGTGTTTCCCACCAAGATTGCCCTCCCGGGTTGTATTGTTCGGGGCAAGCATGCCAGATCTTACCGGTTTGTGGAAACGATAGAACTTGCCCAACAGGGTTTCGCTGTGATGGAAAAAACTGTGTCCCAAATGGGCCTTGAGGTGGCGATGATTCGGTTGTTTGTGTGGGTGGGTTGTTTGTTCGTCGGAACGTATTTTTTGATGTTGCCCGTGGTGTGGGCAGAAGAGGACTCCAAGGCGTGCAGCCGTTTGTTTCAGCAAAAAGAGGCTCTGCGTGCGGGAGATTGTTTTGCCCAACTCGCCGAGAAGATGCCCGCTTCTGCACAGTTGGATGCGTTGCAAAAGCGCCAGAAAGGGCTGTACCTACAATATGCAGCGAAAGCCTACGTCGCGCACACCAAAGAAGAACCCTTGGCGCAGAAGCAGTCGTATTTTTATGAAAAAGCGGTGTTATTATTGCGGCGCTATTTGGATGAAAAACTTTGCTTGCAAGCGTACCAATGTCGTTCCATACAAGGTTTGTTGTATGAGTACGAAAAGCGAATCGGCTACGCGACCTTGGTTCTTTTGGATGATAGCCCCACTTCCCCACAAGTCGAGCTCTCGGGGTATCGGGTGGAACGGCGTTTTTTGTTGAACAAAAAGCACACAGAAAAGTTGCGCCCCGGCACGTATACTCTGCGCGTTTTGTATGGGGGGGCAGCGCCGATCGAGCGCGTAATCCTGCTCAAGCGAGAGACCGATCATGCGGAGCGCTTTTCGTCGCCATCGCAGGGGCCTCCCAAAACAGCGGTGGGAAGCGCGCCTTGGGCGGCATGGTTGGTGTTTGGTGTGGGTGCAGCGTCGCTTGCGGGCGGCATCGTGCTGTTGGGGGCTTCGTTGTCGATGGATGGTGATGTTGGGGCGAAGCTAGAAAATGCGGGGGATCTTACGGTGACGCAAAGCCGAGAGATCGGAAACACTTACGCGACTGCGCGGGGATTGAACACAGGAGGATGGGTGGCTGTGGGGGTGGGGGCTGCGGTGGCTGTGGGGGGGATCTTGTGGGTGATATTGGCTCCGAAAGGGCCCAAAGCATCGGGAGTAGCGCAAAAACAACGCTCGTTCGAGATGGAGCGTGCAAAAACATCCGATTCTTCGATTCTTTTTCCCTGAAGCAGAAACCACGCAGTCGCCGAAACTCTGCCTGTTCGCGGCACTTTGAGCAGCGATACTGTTTGTGCGAACCACGCAACGAACAAAAACCCCCGTGTTCGCATCACTTCTAGCGGATCAGCTGTTGGTTTGAAAAACGTTTGATGATCCCGCCAATACGGGGTCAAGGGGCCTTTGGTCCCTTGTGGGGTGTGGGGCAACGCCCCACAAAAACCAACGATTGAGGAGATAGATTATTTGGAGAGGCAATAATCCATCTCGACGACGTCATCGCTTTGTTCGCGCATTCGTACGCGGAATGGGGATTTTTGCGGGACGTTGAACTGGCATTCG
>CAUJFU010000157.1 GCA_963169055.1 Myxococcota bacterium | reverse complement strand
GTCGGCGGCGTGTGATGAGATGGTGCTTGTAAAAGAAGAGGGGTCGGTGGAATGGGCGGTGGTTGTAGGGGAGTCGGCGGTGGATGGAGAGATGGGGTTTGTCAGAGAATAGGGGTCGGTGGTCGGGGGGGGGGTGGTGGGGGGGGGGTGTGGTGGGGTGTGGGGGGTGTCGGGTGCGTGGGTGTTTGTTCGAGATGTGGGGGCGGTGGCTGGGGGGGGGGTTGTTGGGGAGTCGGCGGTTTGCGGGGTGTTGTGTAGAGCGTGGAGGAGAGTGAGCAGAGTGGACGTTTGGAGCATGGGGAGATCGGCGGGGAGGATCATGGCGGTGGTGGCGTGGGGAGGGAGGTGGCGGAGGGCTGTTTGAAGCGAGGACAGCATCCCGTCGTTGTGATGGGGATTGTGGATCAAGTGGATGGGGAGAGCTTGTAGAAGGGGAGTGATCTGCTCGGATTGATGGCCTGTGATGACGTGGAGCGTTTGTAGAGAAGAAGGCAACAAGGGGAGCAGCGCAGCGAGCGTAGCGGAGAGGATGGTTGGGTAAGGCGGCCAAGGCAAGAGCAGTTTGTTTGTGCCCATGCGACGGGAAGATCCCGCAGCAAGGACGATCGCGTGGACACAAAGGGGGTTGTGGGGTGGAAGAGGCGATGTCATGGGGACGATGGGGAGATGTGTATGAGGGAGGGTGGGGTGGGTAAGCGCACAGCGAGAGGCGGTCGTTTTTGGTGGAGGACGATCTCGCTGAGGATGGACAAGGCGATCTGTTCGGGGGTTTCTGCGCCGATGGCGAGTCCGATCGGGCCGAAGATGCGTTGAAGTTGTTCGGGTGGGATACCGCGTTCTTGGAGTCGTTGAAGGCGTTTGGCGTGGGTGCGGCGACTGCCGAGCGCGCCGATGTAGCCGGCCCGCGAGTGTAGCGCAAAATCGAGAGCGAGGTCGTCGATCTTGGGATCATGGGTGAGCAGGACAAAGGCGGTTTGTTCGGTGATATGGAGCTGTGGCAAGATCTCTTGCGGCCATCGGTCGAAGAGTTTTTCGACGTGTGGAAAACGGGCAGGGGTCGCAAAGATCGAGCGTGGGTCGATCACGATCTGTCGGTAGCCCATGATCTGGGCGAGTTGGGTGAGGGCGATCGCGATGTGGTTGCCGCCGATCAACACGAGCAAAGGGGCGGGTTGGATGTGCATCAAAAAGTAGTCGAGAGCGGGTGCCTCGGGATGTTCGAGCGTTCCACGTTGGGGCGCTCCAAGAGGCGCACGCAAAATATCAGAAAAAGCCTGTTGGAGAGTAGGCGAGAGATCCGAATAGAGCGTGTCGCCTTGGTGGAGGAGGTGTTGCGCGCCGATCGATTCGGGGGGGCCGTTGAGGATCGTCAAAAGCGCGCAGCTTTCTTCGTTTTGGAGGATTTGTTGGATGGCGCGGTGTAGCGGTGCTTTCCAAGGTTGGACAAAGAGGGTGATCTCTCCACCACAGGCAAGGCCCACATGGAGAGCGTCTTCGTCTGCGACACCAAAATGCAGGATCTGTGGTTGTTGGGTTGTGATGACCTCACCCGCTGCGTGGATCACTGCGGATTCAACGCAGCCAGCGCTGACGGAGCCTGAGACGAGCAGATCTTCGGAGATCAACATCTGCGCTCCCGGGCGTCGGGGCGAAGATCCCCATGTTTGGACGACGGTGGCGATGGCAAGGCGCTGTCCATCGTGCGCCCATTGTTGGGCTTGGGCAATCAAGGCGAGGGTTTCGTGCATGATCGTTTTTCTATGTGAAGTGGATCTTCGTCTGTTTTTTGGGGAAGCAAGGAGGATTGAGAGAACAGAGCGTTGCGGCAAAAACAGCGATGGATGGGAGAAGAAAGAGACAGGACAGGGACAAAGAGAGAGGCGAGAAAGAAAAGGGGGAAGGGTTCAGCCTGCCCAGTCGCTCATCTCGACGACTTCGATCTCGTGCTGTTCGAGATATTCGCCGACTTCTTCGGATACGTCGGTGGTTCCTGCGATGATCAGGATGGCTTCGTCAGCATCAGCCTCTTCGGCAGCAGCGAGAAGTTTATCGACATCGCGGAAGGTGACCGAGTCTTTGTCTTTGGCGAGGATGACGATGCTTTCGGTGGCATTTTCGATCAAGAAGCTTGGGCGCGATCCGTCTTCGAGTTGGGGGCGGTGATGGATCTCCCAGCCTTCTTCGGGGGGAAATTCATCGAGGAGATATTCATCCAAGACATAACTTTCAAATTCAGCCGACATGGGAACACCTCAATTTGTTTGGCCTCATGGCGCGCTCGCCGCTCGGTTTGGATGCGACGCTCATGATCGTTTTCGATGTGAGTCCTTTTCCCCAAAAGAAGACCGCTCCTCAAGGAGAAAGCAGATCGGATGGTAGCGATGCGTTGGATAGAAGCAACAAAAAAATTCATTCGCAACATGAATTTTTTGCACCCGCCCGTAGACACGAGCCAAAAGAAGCAAGAACATCGCATTTTCACAAGGCCGACTACGATTTAGACGGGAGCGGCGAAACCGACAAGTCTCTGCGAAATCTTCGGCCAAAAGGAGAGCGACGTGGAGTATTGGTATCGGATGGATCTTGGAGAATCGACGATGGCGATGGAGGCGTTAGACGCCTTGCGGTCGCAGTTTGCAGTGGTGTACGAACAGAACGGACGGCCCGAGGGGATGGCGTTGTTTGTTCGCCATCTTTCGGAGGGGCGGCTGCATTGCGAAGCGGTGGTGTACTTTTCTCCGATGGCATCGGGGATGGCGGATGCGTCGAGGGTTCGTCCTTGTGCGCGCCCATCACGCGGGGGATTGGGGCTGTTGGCGGGGGCATCAGAGGCGTGGGATGTGTTGTTTTGAAGAGGAGGATTTTGGATGAGGGCGAGGTGGTGTTGGTTGGGTGTGTTGTGTTTGTCTTTGTGGTGCTGTGATCCTGTCGGGCCGACAACAGAGCCAAGTATCGAGCGGCAACAAGAAGTGGTTCGGGAGCCTGTTGGCGAGCAAGCGCAAGAGGCATCGAACGAAAAAGCAAACGAAGAGCCGCGTGAGTCATCGCAAGAGACGGTGGGAACGGAGCCATTGTCGGAGCTTTCCGCCGAAAGCAGCGTGGAGCAAAGCACCGAAGGAGATGCAGGGCAGGTCGAAGGAGTGGCGGAGATGCCCGATGCAACGCAGGAAGAGAGGCCCGACGTAACGCAAGAAGAGAGGCCCGATGTGACGCCGAACGATCTGTGTACAAAAGGGCCTGTGCAGACGGCGTTTGAGAACGATACGGTGACGGTGAGTTGTGTGACACAAGCCGATGGGACAAGGCGCTACACGATGTCGACCACCCATGCTCTGCGCGACAACGAACCCGCGAGTAAACAGATCAGCTTTTCCGAAAGGCCCGATGATCCGCGCCTTCGTTCGGGAAATCTGTTGTTTGATGCGTTGTGGGCGATGGCGATCGAAGAAGCTCATCAAAACAGCGTGCAAGCGGTGTTTGAGGGAGGATTTAATCAAGGTAAGCCCGTGAATTGTGCCTGCTTTCAAACGGGTGCAAAGTGGACGTGGGCGTGGACACGCGACACCGCGTATGCGGTCGATCTTGCGCTCGCGTGGATGGACCCTGTGCGCGCTGAGAATACCTTGATGTTTAAGTTGTCTGCGTGGAAAGCCTCGGTGGGTGGGGCTTCTGCGGGAAAACAGATCGTTCAAGACACAGGCACAGGCGGTGCGTGGCCGATCTCCAGCGATCGGGTGATCTGGGCGTTGGCAGGGCGCAAGTTGTCTTGGGTGTTGTCGCCGACACAGCGCGATCGTTTCTTGCGAGCGGTGTATCCCGCATTGACGGGGACGATCGCCCAAGATCGTGAGATGATCTTTGATGCGTCGGATGGTTTGTATCGGGGAGAGCAGTCGTTTTTGGATTGGCGCGAACAGACCTATCCTGCATGGGTCAAGGAGCGTTTGGAACATATCGCGATGTCCAAGACGCTTTCGACCAACGTGGCGCATCTGATCTTGTTGGGATGGGCGGCAGAAGTCGCGGGAGCGTTGCAACAGACGGCAGATGCGGCGCGTTATCAAGCGTGGGCGCAGTCGTTGAAAGCGGCGATCCATTCGGCTTTTTATTTGTCGGGTTGGGGGATGCACAGCACGATGAAGACGACGTTGCTAGAGGATGCGCCTGTTGCAAAGTTCGATCTGCTCGGGCAATCCTTGGCGATCTTGGAGGGGGTGGTGCAGGGAGCCGAAGCACTGCAAGCGGTTTCGTCGTATCCTGCGTCACCTGTGGGGCCGCCCGTGTATTGGCCGCAGCAGCCGTTGACCCCGATCTATCACAACCGAGCGATCTGGCCGTTTGTGACGGCGTATTGGGCGCAAGCAGCGCGTCGAGTGGGTCATGCAGAGAGCCTTGCGCATAGCATACGTTCGTTGGTGCGCGCAGCGGCGTTGAATCTTTCGAATATGGAAAATCTCGAATGGATGACAGGCAAGAATTATGCGGCAGATGGGGCGTATTCGGGGCCGGTGGTGAACTCACGCCGTCAGTTGTGGTCGGTGGCGGGATATGTCTCGTCAGTCGCAGAAAGCCTGATGGGATGGGACGTACAGTCGAGTGGTCTGCGTATTCGTCCGTTGATACCGGCAGCGTTGCATCGGGAGGGTTGGTTGCAAGGCGTGGTGCGTTTGGAAGGGATGCCCTACCAAGGCGGGAAGGTGGATATTGAAGTGCATCTGCCGACGCAGGCGGGTACATCAGGCGCGTATGGGATCGATCGGATGACATGGAACGGTCAAGCGATCGCAGATCCGCAAGCGGTGATCGCGGCAAGCCGATGGCAAGGGCGTTCGGTGGTGTCGGTGTGGTTGCGCGATCAAGGGGACGCGGCTAAGCCGCTGAAGATCGTGCGAGACACGGGCGATTATCGGGCGTTATGGAGTCCAAAAGAACCCGCGATCACGGCGTTGCAAAAGGTGGTGGGAGGTTTGGCGGTTGAGGTCGATGCTGCGGGAGAAACGGGCGTGGTGGTGGATCTTTATCGTGATGGTCAGCGGATCGCCACACAGATCCAGCCCGGTCGTTATGTGGACAGTGCTGCAAAGCCCGATGGAGATATCGGCTATTGCTACAGCGCGGAGTTGATCTTTTTGAACAGCGGGCATCGGTCGCATCGAGCGTTGCCGCGTTGTTGGAAAGGAGAAGGCGAAGCGCGTGAACAGATCGTCGATGCGTGGCGCTTCGAGCATCGGGGTGGGAAGTGGGCGGATCATGCGGGTGGTGCAGCGTTTGTGGAGTGGGGAGATCGCGATCATATCCTTGAATCGAGAGCGATCCGCGTTCGGGGGACGGGGCGTTATCATCTCGATCTGTTGTACCGCAATCCGCATGGGTCGAGAAACACCGGCATTACAGCGGCGGTGAAGCGTGTGCAGATCTTTGCTTCGTCCTCTGCAACACCGATCGCGATCCGTTGGGTTGCGATGCCTCATTCGGAACAAACCGATATCTCGGCCTCTACAGGGTTTTGGGTGGATCTGGATGCGGGCCAAACCTATCGCGTCCGCGTCGATGAAGCGCCCAACACGTTGCACAATATGAGCTTTTTGGAACACTTTTCGATCTATAGCGGTGTGGGTGGTGGGGCGCTGCCTTGGAATCGTGTGGAGATCGCGGGGGTACGGATGTTTCCGAAACAAGCGGTGTGGCAGCCAGAGACGACGGGTCGCTTGATCGTTTTCGATGGAAAGAGCGACTACGACAAATTCCCCACCACGCAAGCAGTGAGTGTGGGAGTTCCGTTGGCGGTATGGGAGCGTTTTGCGCTGACATGGGATGCCGAGTGGTTGTACATCGCGGTGGTCAGCCAAGGCTTTGAGGCGGATCTTCGGGCGTATATGCTTTATATCGAGTCCCTCCAAGGTACAACTTCCGCAGCACAGGCAAGTACAGGGATGAGCTACTTGCAGCAGATCGCGCAACTGCCCTTTACACCGACGCATCTGATCGGCGCACGCTATAAAACAGACAACCAAGACGGACTTGGCCCGTGGAACGGCGTTTGGCGAAAAGAGGCGAATGGTTGGGCTTTACAGCAGCGGTTGAAAGAGGGCCGTGAGATCTGGCGTGCAGCGGATCGACACACACTCGCCTATCGAATCCATCGATCACAGCTAGGAGATCCCACGCGGATACGCCTAGCGGGACATCTGGTGTACGGCGCGGCAGGCAACGAGTGGAAGGGGCTTGTCCCAACGAATCATACGCCTTGGTCGGCCTCGACATCGGGGTATTTGGAGATCGATCTAGGCGCGAATACAGCCACTTCCTTTTGGGTGACGCGCTAGGTCTCTTGGCAAAGCAGTGTTTTGGGCGTAGACAGGCAAAATATCTTTTGCGCAACGGTCGGGGCTGTGTCCCCCTTGTTGTTTGGAGGCATTTGCGATGGGCTTGATCGGGTGGATTGTTGGGATCGTGGTGTTGGGCGTGGGGGCGCTGTGGTTTTTGACCCGCTTTCAGAGGCGGCGTTGGCGGGATGCTTTGCCCCCTGAGTCTGTGAC
>CAUJFU010000156.1 GCA_963169055.1 Myxococcota bacterium | reverse complement strand
ACAAGGCGCGTATGGGGCAAAGCCCCACACAATTCAAAAACCAAACCAAACCCAAGACGCCGTTATTTTTGGAAAAATGAGTCGCCATCGCCAGATGCGCCCTGTGTCCCATCCTGTGGCGTAGAGGTGTTGGTTGTTGGGGGAGAGGGCCAAGCCAGAGAGGCGGTCGGGCATGGGGAGACGTGTGGATTCGCGCCCGTGATGGAGATCGACGATGGAAAGTGAACGCCCTGCGTAGTTGGCGCTGAACAACCATCGTCCGTCGCGTGTGACATCGATCGTTTTGGGCCAAGCACCGACCCGGATTTGTCGAAGGATACGGCCTGTTGTTGCGTCGATAGCAGCGATGGTTGCGGAGCCTGTGTTCGAGGCGTAGACGATCTTGCCGTTGGGGGAGAGGACGGTGTGTCGGGTGTTTCGGCCTGAAACAACCATATTGGAAAGCACCGCACGTCGGCGATCGATGATGCCCAATCCAACGCCTTCTTTGGCCCCTTCTCCACCAAAGTGGCACAAGTACACGGTGCGCCCGTCGGCGCTGTAGACCAGACCACGCGGTCTATTCCCAACGCGCATGGTTTGGCGCACCGTTCCTGTCTCGATATCGACAAAAGCAAGGTAGCCTTTGGGCCACCACCAACTCGAAAAAGCAATTTCCCGACCATCGGGGCGAACCGCGACTCCTTTGGGGTAAAGATGCCCTTTGATGGTGCGCACGATCTGATCGGTGTGGGTGTCGATCTGCCACAACGCGCCCGGGGAAAAATTGGTGATAAAGGTATAGCGACCATTCGGTGTGAAGGCCACTTCGACAGGTGCGCCGCCTGTTTTGATGCGCCGATACACGCGAAACGTCGATAAGTCCAGCACATCGACACTTTTTTCACCGAAGTTTGTGACGTAGGCTTTTTTTCCGTTGGGTGTGATGCCGATCTGTTTGGGTTGTTTTCCGACGCGCAGAACACCCGCTGGTTCGAGATGTAGAACGTTGTCTGACGGCGGAGCCGCGTGCAGAGATTTGAAAAGCCAACTGTATCCGGCAAATGCAACGAAAAACCATTTCAGGCGCATTCGATCCTCCCGAATGACGGTGTTCTTGTTCTGCGCCTTTGTTCATACACAGATCTGGCCTGTTTTCCAAGTCTTGCGATCTCGGTTAAGCTACGCGTCGTTTTGTGTTCATTGGATGTCAAACGAAGGGGAATTGGCGATGAATCGAAAGGTTTGGGTGCTTTTGGGGTTTTTGCTGAACGGTGGTTTGCTGTTGTGGCTTGGGCTGCGACAGAGCGCGGTGGGGATGTTGTTGTTTGCGGGAGTTTCGTTTGTGTTGGGTTATGTTGTGTATGGTCGTTTTATTGCGCGGCAGTTGGGGCTTGGTGAGCATGATCCAACGCCCGCTCACACTCAAGCGGATGGTGTGGATTATGTGGCAGCACCGATGCCGATCGTCTTGGGCCATCACTTCGCATCGATCGCGGGTGCGGCTCCGATCATTGGCCCTATTACCGCTGCGCAGTATGGTTGGGCGCCTGTGTTGGTGTGGATCATCTTGGGTGGGATCTTTATGGGGGCGGTCCATGATCTGACGTCGATGGTGGCTTCCTTGCGCCACAAAGGCCGATCCATCGGAGAGATCATCGAGGAGTATTTGGGGCATACAGGCAAGATGTTCTTTTTGATGTTCGCGTGGGCGGCGCTGATCCTGATCATCGCGGTGTTTACAATCCTTGTGGCCCAGACGTTTACAAAAGAACCCGCAGCAGGTAGCGCGTCGTTGTTGTTGTTGGTGCTTGCGGTGTTCTTTGGTTTGAGTGTGTACCGTTGGAACGTGAACTTTGTGGTGGCGTCGGTGGTGGGCGTGGTGCTGGTGTTTGGATCGTTGGTGTTGGGGTTGATCTGGCCTTTGGATTTTGCTTCGTGGTCGGCGGTCAAAAGCTTTGCGGGTAGTGTGGGATGGAAGCCTGAGGATGTATCGACCGCGATTTGGACGATCTTTTTGATGGTCTACATCTTCCTTGCGTCGGTGATGCCTGTACATATCTTGTTGCAGCCCCGCGATTATCTGAATTCCTTTTTACTCTATGCGATGATCGCCCTCGGATTGTTGGGCGTTTTGGTAGTACAGCCCACGATCCAGATCCCCGCCCACGCGCAGTTTTCTGTTGAAGGCATCGGTTTGATGTTTCCGATGCTTTTTGTGACGGTGGCTTGTGGGGCGATTAGCGGATTTCATTCGTTGGTGTCTTCGGGGACGAGTTCAAAGCAACTGGATCGAGAGAGCGATGCGTTGCCCGTCGCTTACGGGGGAATGTTGATCGAGTGCATGTTAGCGGTGCTTTCGTTGATTACGGCGATCATTTTGACGCAGCCGCAGTATGCAGCGCAATTGAAGAGCGGGGGGCCCGTCTCTTTGTTTGCCCAGAATCTGGGAACTTTGATGGCGGCCATTGGTTTGCCGAGGAATGCGGCGGTTAGCTTCACAGCGTTGACGGTTTCGGCGTTTGCGCTGACTTCGCTGGATACGGCTACTCGTTTGGCGCGTTTCCTTTTTGAAGAGCTTTTTACGCCGCGCCACGATCCTGCATTTCGACATGAACATCCCGAGTCTTCCGAGTTGATGTCGTCGCCTGCTTCTTCGGCAAGCGTGCCAAAAACATCGACCATGACGGCCCTTTTGACGAATCGCTACATCAGCACAACCATCACCGTTGTGCTTGGCGGTGCGCTGGCCTTTTCGGGGCAATGGAAGACGCTGTGGCCGTTGTTTGGGGCGGCCAATCAGTTGCTTGCTTCTCTGGCGTTGTTGACGGTGACGGTGTGGTTGGCGCACAAAAAGGTGAGCAACTTCTTTACTCTGATCCCAACGATCTTTATGTACGCCGTGACGCAAACCGCCCTAGCCAACATCGTTTACACAAACATCCACGCCCAGAAATATTTTCTAGCGGGGATCGCCGCGTTGTTGATCGGTTTGTCGTTGTTTTTGGGCTACTTGTTCGTGAAGGATCAATTTTTCAGCAAAAAGCTCGCTCCTGCTTGAGGAAAGCTTAACGCCAGACGGAAGGGGTGGGGGCGGGATTTTTAAGGGGATCGAGCCAGTGCCAAGTGGTTTGATGAATCCATCGAGGCCCAAAAGGTCCGCTGTTTCCGAGACTTCGAGCAAGGGGCCATCGCTTCATGACGCGGCCAAGTTGAGCAGCGGCAGCCCCGCGCAGGCCCGATGCAAAGGGTTCTTGGTTGCCCCAACGCCCTGCAAAACTCACCCATCGAACGTGATCTTTGTATAACTGACCAAGGCAACACGGGCTGTTTGCGTTGCCGGCTTGGACGTCGCACATCCGCACAGCGGGGTATTCTTTGGGAGACAAACAACGCGGCGTGAAGGCAAGCTTTTTGGAGAGCAGTTGTTTTTCTCGGATAGAGAGGGGTTGGAGTCCTGCTTCGTGGGCAAGAATGCGGGAAGGGTAAGTGGCGGGGGTAGGGGTCCCAAAATTCGCCGAGTTCGTTTTTGAGGGACTTTTCGAAGCAAACTTAGGGGAAGGTGCGATCAGGAGGGGCATTGAAGTGGGCGGGGTGCGTTGGGGAGACGGAAAGATCCCGCGCAGTCGAATGTTTCGCCAATCGAGCCAACCTTCTTTGGGCATTTCGGCCCCAGTGCGTTCGATGGCACGCGGATCGTCGGGGGGGAGCCAAGCCCGATAGATCGGGCCATTGCCACGATGCCACTCGGTCAAGCGGTCGGAAAGCCCACGACTCGTGCAGATCCGTCGGACCCAAGGGCGGATCTCGATCGGAAAGTTGCTGGACATATCCGTTTTTCCTGCGCGAGGATAGAGCGCGTGACCCAAAGACCCCATGTAAGCGACAGGATGCGTCCCTTCGACAAAGGTGACTTGTTCAGGAGAAAATACTTTGGTCTTGTAATGGCCGTAATATCCGACTCGGACGACGGATTTTCGCAGATCTTCGGGGGTTCGGGCAGCTTCAAACTTGCGCATATCGACGGTGACGACCATCCCTTCGTGTTCGCCTTCGTGGGTATTGCAAGCGTCGTTGTACATCAAAGGCACGAAGTATTGAACGATATAGAAGCGATCGACTCTCTCCTCTACACACAAGCGCATTAGATTGCGGCGAAGGCAGCGCTGGATCTGGCGTTCGTACACGCGAAAAGATATCTCGGGTGTGACGGCAAAACGGAAGGCACCGCGCAACAGCGTGGCGTCATCTTTTTGGCGAAAGCGCAGGTAGAGATTGTTCGGTGCTGCGAGCAGCGTGTGTTGGTTTGGTTTGGTGTTGCTTGTGGAAAAAGCTGCGTAGCGGATATCACAAGTGTCGTCGGTGCGCCATCGAAAGACATCGCGAACGGAAAGCCACGTCCCATCGCCTACACGGATCGCAAGGGCCGAAGTGCTTTGTTTGGGGGATGCGTTGCGTTGGTTTTGGCTGCGCAGAGAATTGCGTTTGGCGCGTGTGCATCCGCGCATCTCGGCCATCAGGTCGCTTTGAGCCAGAAAATAAGGCATCGAGCCGATCCCGTACCGCTCTTTTTGATCTTGTCGAATCTCTGGGGCGTACAGCATCGCCAATCGGCGGCGCAAAGCAGGGTCTGATATCGGAGAAGCTTGCGCCGTGTTGGCAAATAGGCAGGCAAAGCCCACCCAAAGGAGCGCTTTTTTCAACAGCATAAGAACCTCGATGTGTGGTGTTGGTGGGGGGAGAGGGTCATGGTGTGGGGGCGTTGAGCGGATTGCGTTGCAAGGTGCGGCATAAGAGACGATGGCAACGAGGATTGCTCACCAGCTTTCGATGCGCTCTGCGACGACTTGGTTTCGCCCCGAGCGTTTGGCGTGATAAAGCCGTTCATCGGCTTCTTGCAAGAGTTCTTCGGGGGAATGAAAGGCTTGGGTGTAGAGGGTGACGGCTCCGATACTTAGAGTGATTTGGAGCACCGCCGTTTCGATGGGGATACGGAGTTCTTCTACTTTCATGCGGATGCGTTCGGCGAGGATGGCGGCTTGGGTGGGCAAGATCCCGCGTGCAACGACCGCGAATTCTTCGCCGCCATAGCGGGCGACGATATCTTCTTTGCGCAAAGCCATCTGGATGGTTTGCGCGACCATCCGAAGGGCTTGATCGCCTGCGGGGTGTCCGTGGGTATCGTTGAGGTGCTTGAAGTGATCGATGTCCATCAACAGCAAAGACAACGGAGTTTTGTGGCGCTGAGCAAAGCTGAATTCGGTTTGTAGGCGTTCGTCAAAGAACTTGCGGTTGTAGACTTGGGTCAAGCCGTCGAGTACGGCGCTTTCGTAAAGTCGTCGTTGGAACAGCTCTTCGAGTTCGTCGTGGAGAGAAAACTTTAAGATCGTGCTGCGCCCGAGTTGGATGCGATCGTTGTCTTGGAGCAGGTAGCTTTTGACGCGGCGGCCGTTGACGAAGGTGCCGTTGGTGCTTCCGAGGTCTTCGAGCAAAAAAGTGTCTGTGTCGCGCTGTTCGATCCGCGCATGAATCCGCGAGATATCGTTGTCACGCAAAGATATCTCACATTCGCTACTGCGGCCAAGATGAACACAACGCTGTTCCACACGAAACATCTGGCCCGTCAAGTGGCCCGATATCACCAACAAACAGATGCGATCTTTTTTTTCTTCGAGTTGTTGGCGCAAGTCTTCGACACGAGCGATTACGGTGGCTTCTTCGGCGGGGCTATCGTCTTGATCGGCGAGATGTTGAGCGAGATGCGGGGGGATATGCAACTCGGGTAGAGGCATGGTCATCTTGCCGACGCGGCGTCGTTCTTCAGTCGACGAGGCGATTTGAGCGCGGTGTTTTTTGGGTTCGCTGGAGTATGTCATGTCTTATTCTTACACAATCGTATGGAAGGAGACGAATCCTTGGTGGAGATGACACGCGTCAGACTTGCAAGGTGTTGCGTTTCGTGCTAATGCGCCGCCGTGGCGCACGCTCAAGGGGTTATCCTATGCTTGTGTGCGCTTAAAAGCGAGACCCGCGCCTATTCTCGATCGCCCACAGCCCCAAGGGACCTTGTTTGTGGAGATCCACGCTCGCATAGAACGAAGCCTCTCGGCATGATAAAGTCTTTGCGTCAGACACGCAATGCTTTCTCTCACGCCTCTTTACCTCTACAGGATAAAAACACCATGCCAAAGATCCTTGTCACCGGTGCGCTCGGCCAGATCGGTTCTGAACTGACCCGAGTTTTGCGCGAAACGTATGGCGATGCTCAAGTGATCGCTTCGGATATCCGCTTGCCTGATCTTGCGACACATCCGCACAACGGCCCGTTTGAAACGCTCGATGTCATGAACGAACAACAAGTCCACCAGATCATCGAAAAACACCAGCCCCAACAGATCTATCACCTCGCGGCGTTGTTGTCTGCGGTGGCTGAGCGCGATCCGCTGCGCGCTTGGAACCTCAACATCAACGGTTCGCTGCACATCTTTGAAGCGGCTCGCAAACACCAAGTTGAGCGGTTGTTTGTACCGAGTTCGATCGCAGCTTTTGGCCCCACTACGCCGCTTGATCACACGCCGCAAGACACCATCCAACGGCCCAATACGATGTACGGCATCACCAAAGTGACCACCGAGTTGCTTGGAGAATATTACTACAAGCGCTTTGGCTTGGACTGCCGTGGTTTGCGCTTGCCCGGGGTGATCAGCTACACGACTCCGCCCGGGGGAGGGACGACAGACTACGCGGTGGAGATCTTCCATTATGCGGTGCGAAACCAACCGTACACTTGTTATCTGCGCCCCGATACATCGCTAGATATGATGTACATGGCGGATACACTTCGCGCTTGTTTGGGAGTGATGGCAGCGGACAGCAAACGCCTGATCCATCGCAACGCCTTCAATGTGACAGCCATGCAGTTTACTCCCGCGCAGCTCGTGGCTGCCATCCAAAAGCACATCCCCTCGTTTGTTTGCCATTACGAGATCGATCCGCTGCGGCAATCGATCGCCGATTCGTGGCCCAATGGGATGGATGATTCTGCGGCTCGCCAAGAATGGGGATGGCAACACGAGTATGATCTTCCCCGCACCGTCGAGATCATGATCAGCGCTTTGCGAAAAGCACAGCACTAGGTTGCGCTGTGGGGGGAGGGCAGCCATGTTCTAAGCGCAGAAAGGCACATCTGATGAGGGCGGTCGTTTCTGGGGATACGAGGCGGGCTAGGCAACCGTGATTTGATCGCAGAGATAGACGTCTTGGACGGCGTTCAACAGCGCAACACCGTCTTTGACGGGGCGTTGGAAGGCTTTGCGCCCAAGGATCAGGCCCATGCCACCGCCGCGTTTGTTGATCACGGCGGTTTTGACGGCTTCTTCCAGATCGCTCTCTCCCGAAGATGCGCCGCCTGAGTTGATCAAGCCACAACGTCCCATGTAGCAGTTCGCGACTTGCCAACGCACATAGTCCACAGGGTTTTCTGCGACCAGTTCACCGTAGACTTTTTTGTGGGTCTTGCCGTAGTTGGAAAGTGCCTTGTATCCGCCATTGTGGGTCGGAAGCTTTTGCTTGATGATATCGGCGTGGAGAGTGACGCCGAGGTGGTTGGCTTGGGAGGTGAGATCGGTGGCGGTATGGTGATCGGCGCCTTCGACTTTGAAGCTGTTGTTGCGCAGATAGCACCACAAGATCGTCGCCATGCCGCGCTGATGGGCGTGTTGAAAGGCTTTGCCCACTTCTTCGATCTCACGCGCACAATCGGGCGAACCGAAGTAGATCGTTGCCCCCACAGCAGCTGCGCCCATATCCCATGCTTGGTCGATGTACGCAAACATCCGTTGTTCGTGCTTGTTCGGATAGCTGAGCAATTCGTTGTGGTTGATCTTGACCACAAAAGGGATGCGGTGAGCGTATTTGCGCGCCATGATCCCAAGCACTCCGCCCGTCGAGGCCACCGCGTTGCAACCGCCTTCGACGGCCAGTTCGATGATCTTTTCGGGATCAAAATACATCGGAGCGGGTGCAAACGAAGCAGCCCCCGAGTGTTCAATCCCTTGATCGACCGGCAAGATCGACATATAGCCTGTTCCTGCAAGCCGACCCGTCCCAAAGATCCGCTGAATATTGTTGAGCACCTGCATCGGTCGATCGGAGTGCGTAAAGACGCGATGAACAAAGTCTTCTCCGGGAAGGGTCAACATCTCTTTGGGGA
>CAUJFU010000155.1 GCA_963169055.1 Myxococcota bacterium | reverse complement strand
AGGCCCATCTTTTTGCCTTGGGCTTTTTCGTAGAGGTCGAGTCGCCAGTTGGCAGGGCGCGCCCCTTCGGCCACGCGCAGATGGAAGGCTACGGGTTTGGACAGGCTTTTGTCGCGCAGTTCTAGATCGACGCCTTGTTCGCTTTCAAAGTTGGGCAGGTGATCTTTTTCAGCGGTGATGGCGAGATCCACAACGGGGAGAGGGCGGGGTTGTCCGTTGATGGCGAGGCGGGGGCCGTAGACGCTGCCTGTGATGCGGATGGGTTGGGGCTTGGGTTTGGGGATGACCTTTTTGCGCAAGAAGACTTTTTGAACGGTCGACGTGACCGAATTGCATTTGACGGCAAAGTTGATTTTTCGGAATAGACCGCGAGAGATGTAGAAGATACGGTCGGGGGTATCGATCATGGTCGAGCCGGGGGGGAGGGTTTGGGCATCGATCTTGAGCATGTGGTTTCCGGGATCGATGGCTTGGATGTGGTATTTGCCCGTCTCGTCGGTTTCGGCGTAGTGTCCGTTGTCGAGGTAGATGCGGACTCCACCGATGCCCGTGTCATCGGGGTCTTGCCAGCGGTTGCCGTTTTTGTCGCAGAAGACTTTTCCGAGCACAGTGCCTTGGTCAAAGATCGGATCGTAGGTGACTTGGACGACAGCGCGAGCTTGTTCGCTGATGGCTCCGCCCGCTTCGTTTTGGACGGTGGCGATGTTGACGTAAGAGCCGACAGGAAGGCCGCGACTGACGGCGACTTGGTAACGCAGCGTAAGGTCGGTGAGTCCGGGCAGATCGAAGGGTCCAAAGCGCATCAGGCGGGTGGGGGTGACGGATTGCCCGTTTTTGCGGCTGGTGTTGGCTTCTGCGAGGACTTCGCGGCCATCGGAGCGTTTGACGCGGGGGCTGAGGGAGAGGAGGTTAAAGCCGGCAGGGAGGATATCGTTGATATAGATCCCGCCCGTTTTTTTGTTGGAGTCAAAGAGCAAGTCGACGGGGCTACGGTTTTCGACTTTGAGGGTGTAGGTGATGATATCGCCGACGGTAGCGACTTTGAGAGAGGCCGTTTTGCTGAGGATGATCAAACTATCGAAGGAGTCGAGGGGGAGGTGGTTGTTTTGGATGACTTGCTGGCGGTTGATGACGGAGAATCGGACATAATAGGTCTTGGGCTGGCTCGTGTTTCCCGGGTTGGGTCGGTCTTGGGGGATGATCTTTCCAAGGTCGGTGAAGGTGGCGAATTGTGCGATGCCTGCTTCGGGAGCGATACGCGTGGAAGGGAAGACCAAGGTGGGGATGGGGGAGCGGACGGCGACGCGATAGCTTCGTTCGTTTGAGGTGGGCGGATCGAACTTGTACATACCTCGGCGGTTGGTGGGTTGGCCTTGTTGATTTTCGGGGAGATCGGTTGGCGAGACTTGTTGTCCGCAGCGGCCTTCGCGGTCGCCGGCTTTTTCTCGGATGCAAAGGCCGGTGTTTCCGCAATCGCTGTCGCGTCGGCAAGCCGTGTTTCCAAGATCATCGAAGACAATGAAAACACGGGCATCTTCGATAAAGTTGCCGTTATCGCTTTGGTAGATGCGGCCTGTGGGAGCGACTTCGAGGTTGCGGTTGAGGGTGCCGCCGTTGCTGAGATCGAGATCGAACTCGGCGAATTGGACATTTTTCTCGGAGTATACGCGGATCTTGTAGGCGGCGTTGGGGAGGTTGGCGAGCCGATAGTTGGCTTGTTCGTCTGCGGTTGCGGTGCGGACGGGGTTTTGGAGGTTGTCGCTGCGATAGGCGCGGACTTGGAAGGCAGAGAGGCGTTCGTCGGTATCCGCATCAAAGGAAGTGTTGGTTCCGATCTCTTGGTAGATGATCCCTTGGATGGAGGCGGTGCCACCGCCGCTTTGGACGGTGGTTTGGACTTCGTTGGTTTCTTCGCTGAGATTGGGCGGAGTGGTGAGTGTGGCCTTGTTGCGGATGACGGTTCCAGCGGGGGCATTGGTGGCGATCAAGACTTGGAAGATCAGCAGGGCGCTTTGGTTGGGGGCGAGGGTGATACCGCTGAAGATGACGGTGCGGGAGTTGGCGTCGAAGGTGTTGGTTCCGGGGCCTTGGGCGCTGTTGTTGCGGTAAGTGGTGTTTGGGGAGATGGGGTCACGGACTTCGATGTTGGTAAGCTCGGTCTGTCCGCCGTTTCGGACGGTGATGCGGTATTCGAGGATATCGCCCGGGTTGGCGTCGCCGCCGTTGAGGTCGACGACTTCTTTGACGCCGACAAGTAGGCTTTGTGTGCCGACGGGGATGACAGTGGGTTGGTTGCCGTTGGCTTCGTTGTCATCGGCATCGGTGGCTTCGCGGCGGAAGTTGTTGGCTTGGACGAAGCCTTGGTTGGAGATCAGTTTGCCGCCCGTGATGCGGACGCGGAAAGTGACGCGGGCTTGTTGTCCTGCGGGAAGGTTTCCGAGGTTGACAAAGATCGTTCCGCGTCCGGCACCTGCGCGAAACTCCGCAGCATCGGCGTCAGCGGTGTCTGTAAGAGCACGTCCATCCAGAGTGATGGAGGAGCCGATGTAAAGGGTGTTTTCGGGGATCTCGTCTTCGATGCGGGCGGTGTTGGCGGGGGCGTTGCCCGAGTTTCGGACGATGACGGTGTATTCGAGGACATCGTTGATCTCGGCGACGTTGGGTGTGCCGGCGTCTTCGGCGATACGGACGGTTTTGACGGTGGCGGTGAGGTTGGGTCCACCGCCGACGACGACATCGGTGGGGTCGTTGGGAGCGGGTGTTTCGGGGTTGTCGGTGCGTAGAGGAGGAACATTGCTGCCAGAGATGCGGCCTTGGTTGGAGAGGATCGTGCCGTTGGCAACGCCTTGATTGACGCGGACTTGGAAGGTGACGGTGGCGGATTCGTCCTCGGGTGGGGTGCCATCGTCGGGGAGAAGGGTTCCGGGTTGGGTTCCTGAGCGTGCGCTTTGGACGAGGATTCCTACCGCGAGGGGATTGTTGGTGCCGTCGTCAGGGACTTGTTGGCTGTTGAGGCGTGTGGATCCCGGGATATAAGTGGTGTTGGCAGGGGTGGCGTCGATCAATTGGAGCTGTTGCGCGTTGAGCGATCCGCGATTGCGGATGATCAGGGTGTAGGTGAGGATATCGTTGGCCTCGACCTGACCGCCGTTTTCATCTCGGACGGTTTTGGTGGCGACGACGAGTGCGCTGGCTTGGACGGTGACGCGGGTGGGATCTTTGGGGGTGGGGGTGGTGGGGTCGTCGGAGAGTTGGGGGGTGGATATCTCGCGGCTGGTGACGCGGACTTGGTTGTCGAGGTTGGTGCCGTTGGGTGTGTTGGGATCGACGGTTGCATTGAAGGTAAGCAGGCGCGTTTGTCCCGGTCCGATACTTGGGAGATTCCAGACGATCTCGTTGTTGACGACAGTTCCGCCTTGTCCGGGGAGTATGTTGATCAAACCGGTGGGAACGGGGTCACGGACTTCGACGCTGTTGGCGGCTTGTGAGCCGGTGTTTTGGACGATGATGGTGTAGGTGAGTTGCGTGCCCGGACTGGCAATGCCGTTGGTTGCGCCGCTGGCGGTTTTGGTGATGTTGGAGAGGTTGGGTGCGCTTTGGACGGTGATACGGGTGGGATCGTCGGAGGCGGGAGTATTGGGATCATCGGTGAGGGTGTCGGAGGTGGTTTCGGTGCTGCGGATGGTGGCTTGGTTGGATATCACGGTGCCGTCGGCGGTTCCAGCGCGGATCCTTGCGCGGATCGTGAGCAAGACTTCGGATTGGGCATCAATGCGTGCGAGAGCAGGGGTGGTGGTGGGATTCCAAGTGAGGGTGTTTCCGCTGAGTGTTCCGCCGTTTCCGGGTCGGATGTTGTCGAGGTTTGGATCGATGGGGTCGGTGACGATGACGTTGGTGACAGGGGTGTTGCTGGTGTTGCGGATGCGGAGGGTGTATTCGATCTCGTCGTTGGGTTCGGCAGATCCACCGTTGATATCGCGGACTTCTTTGGTCGATGCGGAGATATCGGGGAAGGCGACAAGGACGGAAGTGGGGTCGTTGGGTGTGGGAGTGGTGGGATCGTCGGAGAGCAGTTGAAGGGTTCCGTCATTGTTGGTGGCGCGGGCTTGGTTGGGGATGCGTGTTCCGTCAGGAACACCCGCACGGATGCGGGCTTCAAAGGTGACTTGGGTTTGTTCGCTCGGTTTGAGTTGGGCGAGTGCGGGGACTTGGGTTGCGGTCCAAGTAATGGTGTTTCCAGAGACTTGGCCGTTGTTGAGGGCGCGAACGATCTCAAGATTGGCGTCGACGACGTCTGTAAGTGTGATCTGATCGACGATGCTGGTACCTGTGTTGTTGATCGTGACGGTGTATCGGACGATATCGCCCGGGCGATAAGAACCACCGTTGAGATCAGCGGCTGTTTTGGTGAAGGTGAGGCGCGTGGTGGATCGGACGGTGAGGACGGTGGGATCGTTGGAAGTGGGCGTATTGGGATCGTCGGTTGGGAGAGGGGTGGCGACTTGATCAGCGGAGACTTGGGCTTGGTTGGCGATGCGGGTGTTGTCGGCGAGTCCCGTTTTGATGCGTGCGGTGAAGGTGACTTGTTGGCTGGCGTTGGCGGGGATCGCGGAGATCGTCCAAAGGATGCGGCCCGTGTTGGGGTCAAAGATGCCGCCATTTGCGGGGGTGATGGCCTCAAGAGTGTTGGTATCGACGGGATCGTTGATCACGACGTTGGTGGCGGGCTGTGTTCCCGTGTTTCGGACGGTGAGGGTGTAAGCGAGCGTGTCGCCCGGGGCAGGATCGCCGCCGTTGTTGTCGGTGACGGTTTTGGTCGAGGCCAAGAGGGCTTGTCCACCGACGACGATGGCGGTGGGATCATCGAGGGCAGGGGTGGTGGGATCATCGGTCGGGGTGGGCGTATTGAGTCCTTGGGCGGTCAAAGTGCCTTGGTTGAGGATGCGTGTTCCAGCGGGGACGCCTTGGGCGATCTGTGCGGTGAAGGTAAGTGTCACGCTGGCGTTGGGGGCGATATTGCGAAGGGCGGGAGTGGTGTTGCCGTCCCAGTTGATCGTGCCACCGCTGAGCGTTCCGCCTTGTCCGGGGGCGATGTTGATCAAGTTGTTGGTGTCGATGGGATCGCGTACCACGACGTTGATGGCTGAGCCTTTTCCTGTGTTTCGGACGGTGAGTGTGTAAGTGAGGATATCGCCGGGTTGAGGTGTACCGCCGTTGTTGTCGCGGACTTCTTTGGTGGAGTCTGCGAGGGTGGGGCCTGCGACGACGGTGACTTTTGTGGAGTCGTTGTCTTCGGTGGTTCGGGGATCGTCGGAGGGTTCAGGGGTGGTGATCTCGGTGCTGGTGATTTGGGCTTGGTTTTCGATGATGGTGCCGTTGGGGGCGGTGGTGAGGACCACAGCAGTAAAGGTCAACGTGACGGAAGCACCGACAGGGAGATTGGCGAGTGCGGGGGTGGTTGCGGCATTCCAAGTGATGGCGTTTCCTGCGAAGGTTCCGCCTTGTCCGGGGATAATCTGGTTGATCTTGGTGGTGTCGATGGGATCGCGCACAACGATATTGGTTGCGGCAGAAGTTCCCGTATTTCGGAGGGTGATGGTGTAAGTGAGGGTATCGCCGGGTTCGATTTGTCCGCCGTTGTTGTCGGTGACTTCTTTGGTGGTGTTGGCGAGCGAGGGGCCAGAAGTGACTTCGATTACGGTGGGATCGTCGGGGGTGGGCGTGTTGGGGTCGTCGGTGACGGTGGCGTTGGCGTTGGCTGCGGTAATGCGGCCTTGGTTGGAGATCTTGGTTTGGTTGGGGAGAGCGGACTTGACGCGGGCAGTAAAGGTCAAGCGAACTTCGCTGTTGCTGGCGATGCTTGGGATGTTCCAAGAGATGACGTTTCCAGCGAGTACACCGCCGTTTGCAGGGACGATATTTTCGAGGTTGGTGTCGACGGCATCGGTGACGAGGACGCTCGTTGCGGCGACGTTGCCGGAGTTTCGGATGGTGAGGGTGTAAGAGACGGTTTCACCGGGCAAAAGCTGGCCGCCGTTGATATCGCGGACTTCTTTGATGGAGGTGGTGAGATCGGGGCGCGAACGGACGGTGACGCGGGTGGGATCGTTGGGGGCGGGAGTGGCGGGATCGTCGGAGTTTTGTGCGGGGATGCCTGTGGCGTTGAGGACGGCTTGGTTGTCGATGTTGGTGCCGTCGGCAAGGTTGGCTTGGACGCGTGCCGAAAAGGTGAGTCGGATCTCATCGCCGGGGTTGAGGTTGGCGAGAGCGGGAGTTGTGGTGGGATTCCAAGTCAGGGTGTTTCCACTGATGGTTCCGCCATTTCCGGGCTGGATCTGTGTAAGTTGTGCAGGGGCAACGTCGGTGACAACGACGTTTCGATAGGGTGCGTTGCCTGAGACGCGCAGCGTGAGAGTGTAGGTGAGGATATCGCCCGGGACAACGTCGCCACCGTTGGCATCGCGAACTTCTTTGGTGAAAGTGGCGGTGGCTTGGGATTGGATGGTGATGCGGGTGGGATCGTTGGGTGTGGGCGTGCTGGGATCGTCGGAGAGGATTTCTGTGAAGTTTGCGCCGTTGATGCGGGCTTGGTTGGGGATCACGGTGCTGTTGGGGAGTGGAGCGCGGATCTGTGCCGTAAAGGTGACGGTGGTGGTGGCGTTGGGGGCGAGGCTCGCGAGGGCAGGCGTGGTGTTGCGATTCCAGACGATGGCTCCGCCTGTAAGAGTGCCGCCATTTGCGGGGACGATGTTGATCAAGTTGGCGTCGATCGGATCGGAGATCACGATGTCGGTGGCTGCGGTACTTCCGGTATTTCGGAGGGTGATGGTGTAAGTGAGGGTATCGCCCGGTTGAGGGGAACCACCGTTGTTGTCGGTGACGGTTTTGGTGGAGGCGAGGTTGGGGCGTGCAACGACGCGAACAACGGTAGGATCGCCGAGGACGGGGGTGTTTGGATCATCGGTGCGTTGGGCGCCGCCGATGTTGGGGCCTTGGATCACGCCTTGGTTGGGAATGACCGTTCCATCGGTGGTTCCGGCTTTAATGCGCGCTGTAAAGGTCAACACAACGGTGGTGTTGGGAGCGATGCTTGCGAGCGCAGGTGTGGTGGTCGTATTCCAAGTGATGGTGTTTCCTGCGAAGGTTCCGCCATTTGCGGGAACGACGTTTTCAAGGTTGGGGTCGATGACGTCGATTACCACAAGGTCGGTGGCTGCGCGGTTTCCAGAGTTTCGGAGAGTGATGGTGTAGGTGAGGGTGTCGTTGGGTTCGATTTGACCGCCGTTGTTGTCGGCGACGGTTTTGGTAGAGCGAGAGAGTTCAGGCCCAGCGATCACTGTAAGCGTTTGCGAAGATATCGAGAGGCGGCTGTTGTCTTTTTCGTCGACAATATCGCCGATATTGGTGATGGCTGTACCGTTGGGGACGTTGGGATCGATGGTGACGCGAAAGACGATCTGTGCGGATTGTCCGACATTGAGGGCGATATTGCGGAGGGTGAGGAGTCCCGTTTGGTTGGCTCCTGCGGGGGCGGCTTGGAATTGAGGTTGGCTACCGGGGGGGATCGTGACTTGTTGGTAATTGGTGACCCCAAGGGGGAGATTGTCTTCCCAACGGACGGTGGTGTTTCGGGAGCCGTTGTTTCGGAGGGTGATGGTGTAGGTGAGGGTGTCGCCGGGTTCGGGTCGTCCGCCGTTATCGTCGGTGACGGTTTTGGTGGAGGCGGAGAAGTCAGGTTTGTAGTGGACGAAGACAACGGTGGGATCGTTGCGTGGGGGTGTGTTCGGGTCGTCGGTAAGGAGAGTGACACCGGCGAGGGTTTGTCGGGCCTCTCCTTGGTTAGACAAGCGTGTGTTGTGGATCTTGTCGATGGTGACGCCTGCTGCGATGAATTCGGATTCGGTAAAGACGGTGAGGGTATAGCGGATCTCGGCGGTGAAATTCGCGGGGATGGTGATATTGCGGATATCGATCAACCCTGTGCCGTTGGTTCCGCCTGTTGCGCTGGAGCGGTTGTCAGCGGGGCTGGTTCCAGCAGGGGGGATCACGCTGTTGGGATCGAGTTTGACGTAGGGCGGAAGGTTGTCGACGTATTGGACGCCGCTTGCGGAGGCGCTACCGCTATTTTGGCCGATGATGGTGTAGCGCAGTTGTTCGCCGGGGCGGACATCGGTGGCCCCGGGGCGGGTGAGGTTTTCAAAGCGTTTGGTGAGCGAACCAAGCTGGGGAGCTTGGATCGTTGTGATCGCCGTGTTGCTTTGGGTGGGTCCGACTTCATCGGATTGGACGGTGAAAAAGTTGGCGATCTGTCGATTGGGCGGGGTGCTTGTGATGCGGACTTGGAAGGTGATCTCGCGGTCGTTGTCTCCGCGAAAATCGATGGTTCCGAGGTTGAGTCCATTGACGAGGGGGCTTGTTCCTCCAACATCGGGCCGAGGTTGTCCGTCTACGCGGGTGGAGTTGGGGACGTAGCTGGTAAAGGCGGGGATGCTGTCGCGGACGGTGGTGTTTCGAGCCGCAAGAGAGCCTGTGTTCACGACTTCGATCGTGTAGGTCAGGATATCGCCGACGCCTGCGTTGCTTCGGTCTACGCGTTTTCGGGTGCGGGTGTTGCGAAAGTTCGGGGTGAGGGTGTCGATGGCAAGGATGATAAAGCCAAGAAAGACCAGTTCGCCATCACCGCATTGACCGCCCGCACAAGCGATACCATCGCCCGTTCCGAGCGTGAGGTCGGCGAAAGTATCGCCCGGTTTGAGCAGACCGAGGCCGCGTTGTCCGATCTCGAAAGTGTCCAGATCGACGCCCAAAGCCAAGGTCGAGTTCCAGATATTGCCTGAGGGGTTGTAGGGCGTGGCGGAAAACAAGCGTGTGCTTTGGGTGGCGGATTGTGCTCGAAAAGAGATGAAGTCGCTATTGGTGGAGGGTTCTGGGGGAGATCCGAGGAATTGGTCACCTTCGAGACCGAAGAAGGTGAAGGTTCCTTCGGGTGGATCGCCGACTTGGAAACCGCTGATGCGGAAGTTGGTGATCCCCGAACTGGGAGGGTTTTGTTCTTCATCCATCATCAAGAAGCCGTCATAAAGGACGATATCGCGGCGGACGGTAGTGGTGGGGCTTTTCCAAACGACAGCCATCGACCAAGCAGCGTAGTTGGCTTGGCAAAAAGGGTTGTTGTTGCAATCGCCCGGGAGAGCGTTGAGGTTGGCGACGGTGTAAGTGCCGTTGAGGTTATTGCCTGTACCGAGTTGTTTGACGAGGGCGGTGATATCGGCGCGACAATAGAAAAAGTCGAGGTTGCCGAGGACACGGCGAACGGTTTGGCAGGACGTCGAAGAGACTGCGATACGAGTTCCGTTGGGAAGAGTGAAGTCCACCGAAGTATCGGCAGTTCCGTTGACGGTGCCTGTCCACCAAAGATAGGCGGCTTCGACTTCGCCATCAAAGGGGATGCCGCTGATCTGCGCCGAGTTTTGAGGAAGAAGGATATCGTTGACGTTTCCGGGTGGGCTTGCTGACATCATGGTGTTGCCGGAGATGGCGGCAGAACCAAACAATTTGTAGGTTGCAAGGACCGCAGGGGGTTGTCCTTGAACGCCCGCATACACGGGAACATTCGCAAAGATCAAGAAACAAGTAAGCAGCCACCATGTCAAACGCGCCATCAAGTGTGGACGCCAAAGTGCCGTTGCCATGGAAGACATGGCGCTTTTTGTCGAACTATCCATGTTTCTACCCACCATGCGAAAAAACAATGCAACACCTATATCTTTTTTGAGACATCGACGAGCCTTGGGCGACTTTGCGTTGCACAAGCCCCTGTTCTTCGATGCGATGATTTTTTTGAGACACAAAAGACCTTCTTCAAAGTCCACGCATTATAGAGAATAGCTTTGCGCTGGCAAGGCCACGCAGATATCTCGGATTATGCGCATTTTGGGATGGAACCAAGTTTTTTTGACCCACCCAAGAGCCGACGCCCCTTGCTCTCCAAAGCGTACGAGGATGCGAAGAGGTCTGCGGAACAAAATATGAACGCTTCGCCATCGCCTTTGCTGTACGGTTCGAGCGTACAAAAGCGCACAGTGTCTTGTGTGGTTTTGTGGTCGGAGTGATCGGTTGGTTTTGTGGTCGGAGTGAGCGGTTGGTTTTTGTGGTTGGAGTGAGCGGTCGGTTTTTGTGGTTGGAGTGAGCGGTCGGTTTTCGTGGGGGGGATGGTATGCGAGATCGCTTCGGTGTATGGGGGCGTTCGTTGTTGGGTGCAAGGAGGAAGTCGTTGAAGAATCCGAGATGTTCGATGCTTCGCATCGCGGATCAGGTCGCGGGAGGCTGGAGGTTGTAGACGACAAAAGCCGACTCTTTACAAAGAAAGAAGTCGGCTTTTAAAGATGTGGAGCTAGGCGGGATCGAACCGCCGGCCTCATGAATGCCATTCATGCGCTCTCCCAGCTGAGCTATAGCCCCAACACGGTTGGGTGAGGCATGAAATAGCGAAGGTTCAGGCAAGTGTCAAGAGTTTTTTTCAGTCCTGTTGCATGGGGCGGCATTCGCCTTCGACGCAGATCTGTTCTTGGTGACAATCGTCTTTGGTTTTGCATTGATCAACGCAGTATCCTTGTTTTCCGCAGATCTTTTTGTCGGGGCAATCGCTCGCAAAGCGGCAACGGATAAGCTGTTTGCAACTGCTGGCCGTGAGATAAGGTGTCATGGCAAAAAGCAACGTGAAAGCGATCCAGCGAAGCGTTCGTGTCATCTAAGAGCCTCCGAAACAGATAAGGTGGTGGAGCCGAGCGGCAACGCCATTGTGTGGAAACGAAAGCAATGGGGGATGATAGCGAAGGGGTGGGCCGATGCGCAAGCACAAAAGTCACCGCCATCGAATGGACTTGTGGGATGGTATTTGTGGGGCATTGCCCCACTCCCCACAAGGGAGTCACGCTCCCTTGACCCCGTGTTTGGCGGGGTGATCGTTGTTTTTCAAACCCACAGCGCTGCCGCATGATAGGGCACGAACACGGGTTTTTGTCAACGGCGTCGCTCCGATGGGATTTGTAGAGCAGAGTGAGGGGGAGTTTTGAAGTGAGGGGGAGTTTTGGAGTGAAGGGGAGTTTTGGAGTGAGGAGACAAGGGGGGATACAAATAAAAAAAGCAACCTGAGAGGGTTGCTTTTTGTTTATATTTTTGATGTGGGCGATACTGGAATCGAACCAGCGACCCCTTGCATGTCAAGCAAGTACTCTAACCAGCTGAGCTAATCGCCCGAGACGAGGAAGGGGTATAGCACAGGGGTTGTTGGATGTCAACTGTTTTTTTGCGGGGGGTGGGATCTTGCAGTTTGGCGTGGGTTCGTGTATTGCAACGCGGAAGAAATCGCAGCGGTTTGATTGTCAGCGTGCGGAGAAGTCCGAACCATCGAGTAGATGGATGATGTATAGAACGTGCGCGAGCGTCATTGTTTTGGAGAGAGCGAGCGGATGGGAGTATTGAGGAAGGAAGGTCATATAGCGGAGAGACAAGCGGGATGGGGTGCGAGATTTGCGAGCCGTCATGGTTTGTGGATTGTGGGGTTGTGTTGGGCGGTGGTTTCGGTCGTGCTGGTTTGGGGATCGAGAACTGCACTGTGTCAACGTGCGGATTCGACGAACGTGGGCGCGTACAAGTGCAAAGGTTGCCATGAGTCCGCGCACAACGTTTGGGAGAAATCGGCCCATGCGCGGGCTTTTTCGGTGCTGCCAGAGAAAGATCGCAACAACGCGCAGTGCTTGCGTTGCCATAGTGTCGGCAAGGAGCCGCATCTACAAGGCGTTCAATGCGAAAGCTGTCATGGGGGCGGCAAATACTATTCGATTCCTGAGGTGATGGTGGATAAAACGCTTGCGCGGGCTGCGGGGCTCATCGTGATCAAGGGGGAGAAGGGCTGCGTGGATTGCCATGCAGGTCACTCGCCAAAGCTGCGTAAGTTCGACTACGCCGCGATGTGGAAAAAGATCGCGCACACCAAATAGCTGCATAACTCCGTTGAGAGACAAAAAAGGTGATGTGATGTTGGTAGAGCAGAAAGAAGCTGCGGTGTCGCGTGGCTTGCTTGAGGTGGAGTCTTGGGTTTTTCAGTCTCGCGGCGCGAGATCGTCGCGGTTGTGGTCGTGGTTTTTGGGCGGTGCGATGGGGCTTTGGGCGATCGGCCTTGCGCTGATGGAGGGGGGGCGAGGTTGGGGTGTTTCGTGGCCATGGTGGGATGCTTTGGAAGAAGGCCAACAAGCGTGGGCGATGGGTATTTTTTGGTGGTTGTGGTCGATGAGTGTGGGCGGGGCGTTGTTGCATCGGTTATTTGCGGTGCGAGCGGAGCGTTCGTTGGTGGGGCTGCTTGAAGCACCGGGTTCATGGGTGCGGATGCAGAGCAATGGAAAAGATTTTCCGACGCAGGCCGCGATTTGCGAGCGGATGGAGAGGGTGTTTTCGGTTCCAACGCAACAAGCGGGTGGATGGTTGTGGGCGGAGCGCGGTCGCTTGGCTTCGATCGGTGAGTTGTGGCTGTTGGGTGGGGTGGTGACGGCGATCTTGGGGGCATGGGTACAGCCGTTTGCGCCGACGATACCACTGTGGGGGCGTGCGATCTTGTTGGCGGCTCCGTGGGTTGCGATGGGAGCTTTTTTGATGATTGAACAACCTTCCCGTCAGATGGCGGTTTGGAGAGAGGGAGAGACGTTGTTGATCAAGGTGGTGTGCGAGCGCGATGCGTTGTGTGCCTCTTTGGATACGATGGCGTTGGTGCGTGAATTACAGGGACTAAAGGAGCAAGAGGGAGCCTTGGTGTTGGCGGAAGCTCCGACAAGTGCGCAACCGTTGTCGCGTTCGTTTGGTTGGAGCGCGTTGGGTCCGTTGCTTGCGCTTGGTCTGACGGGAGTATTTTTTTGGAGGGAAGGTGCGTTTGCATCGTTGGATGGGTTTCTGCGCTCGTTGTCGACGCCGATGAGTGTGGGCTGGTGGGGGATGGGGATGGGCCTGATGGTCGGCGTGTTGTGGGCGGCAAGACGAGCATCCTCCCCTGTTTTGGGGGGAGTGTCTTGGCTTGGTGGTGTTCTTGGCCTTGGGATGGCGTGGTTGACGTATCTTCCCGCAAAGTCGGTTCAAAAAGTGTTGATCGGCCACGAGATCTTTGCGTTGGTGTTGTGGGGGCTAGGGTTGGGGGTGTTGTTGGCGTCGGCGTTGTAGGCGGTGCGAGGCGGACTGTTTTCGGAAAACACCGAACAGGCAGATCTTTACGTTGCGCAGCAGTGCGGCATGATCGCGCTGGTGTTGTTGGGGGGGGCTTTTTTGGCGGCTGTATTTTGGGGATGGCAGGCCGATCTATTGCAGCGTATGGGGCGGGTGTTTGTGGTGTTTGCGTTGACGAGCGTGGTGTGGATGCCCTTGCATTCGAGTGATGCCCGCACACAACGATTGTCCTCTGCCGTGGTCTCGATGGGATGGGTCTTGTGGTCGTTGTTTGTTGCGGTGTCTGTGTTGTCTTGGATGCTTTTGTGGATGATCGCGGTGGTCTAAAGTGGATGATCGCGGTGGTCTAAAAAATGGTTGTGGGTTGTTGGGGGAATGGTTTCCGTCTGCTCGATGGGTAGGCGGTTTGAAAGGATCGAAGGATGACCAGTACAAAGAAGCGCCCTGCCCGTATCGCAAAACCTTCTTCTGCAAAAAAACAAGGCGAGAAGAGGAAAGACCAAACAGCGGCAGGAACATCGAAAAACAAGAGGGATGCCGCAGCAACAAGGATATCGAAAAACTCACCAGATGCCGCAGCAACGAGGGTATCGAAAAGCCCAGCAGAGGCCGCAGTAAGTACGTCGAGAAGCAAAGGCCCGATCGCATCGAGGCGGGGGGGCGATCAGGAAGACGATATCGAAGAAATCGAGGCGTCAGAACACAACGGGCAGAGCGAGGAAAGCGAAGCGTCGAGACACGACGGCGAGGCGGACGCTGTTGCAGAAGCGGATGCTGAGGGCGCACCTGTGGTGTGGGATGCAGCAGCAAGGATGGCTTTTGCGCAAGAGGTGTTGGCGTCTTCGACGATGGAGACTTTTTTACCCTTTCATCACGTGCAATTTGTCAAAAGCGCGGTGCATCCGAAGAGTTATCCGCCGCCGATCTTTCCTGAAGTGGCGGTGGCGGGGCGTTCCAATGTGGGGAAATCTTCGTTGCTGAATTCGCTGTTTCAGCGCAAGTCTTTGGTGAAAGTCAGCAAGACGCCCGGGCGGACGCAACTGCTTAACTTTTTTGAGGTGGATCGACAATTGATGTTGGTCGATTTGCCCGGGTATGGATTTGCCCAAGTCCCCGATGCTGTAAGGCGTCAATGGCAGCCGATGATTGATCGTTATCTCAACAAGCGCGAAGTCTTGGTGGCTTGCTTGTTTCTTTTGGATATCCGCCGTTTGCCAAGCGAAGAAGATCTCGAACTGTGGGAGTGGTTGCAACATTTTGAGATGGATGTGATCCCCGTCTTGACGAAAGCGGACAAACTATCGAGCCAACAGCAACAAAAACAATTGCACCAGATCGCAGAAGCGTTGGATGCACCCCAGCAAGGCTTGGTGGTGACGTCCGCCAAAGATCACAAAGGGCGAGATCGTTTGCGCACGATGTTGCGTGCTTATGGGTGGCAAGCGTGGCAAGCCTACGCGACGGGGATTTGGGGATCGCTCGAAGAGAAGATGTTGGGAGAATAATTTCGCAGACCATTCGCCGCGAAAAGCATCCAAATCAGATAGGCGTTACGCAGTTGAAAAGGAAAACCCTGAGATGTCAGCACATTGTAGGGGCGGTTTGCGAACCGCCCGCGCCCGAACATTGGTCTTTTTCGTATCCAACTGCGTAAGTCCTATCTGATAGGCGTTACGCAGTTGACAAAAACCCCGTGTTCACGCCGCTTGAAGCGAGAGCGTCGTTGGTCTGGAAATCAGTGATCTTTTCGCCAAATACGGGGTCAAAGGAGCCGCGCTCCCTTGTGGGGCGTGGGGTGGAACCCCACAAAACCATCCAACCGCGTAAGTCCGATCAGATAGGCGTTTTGCGGTTGGGTCGCTTTTTGTGGGATGGAAGGTGTGGCGATGGATGGACGTTGCTGGATGGTGCGAGTGCGTAGTGAAGGGAGGCTGTTGTATGCGCCCGTAGATGCGCTGTTGGAGGAACTCGGCGGGGGATACAACGGCTTCGAGCGTTGGCGCAAAGATGCTTATGGCGCGGTAAGTATGGAGCGTTTGCTGTCGGTGCAACGGGATCTTCGGCTTTGGTTGCGTTGGCGAGATGGGCGGATGGCGTTCGCGGATCTTGTCGAGTGGAGCGAGGAGGCGATACCGCATACAGAAATCCCCGAAGATCCGTTTGATCTGTTCGAGGCCGCAGAAGGCGAAGGCTCCGAGCTTTGGGAATATCTACCGCATCGGCAAGAAAGTGTGCGGCGCGATGGGGTGCGTTTGGTGACGAAGCTTTGGGGCGGAAGGTGGGAAGAAAGCTTGTTTTCTTAAGGGACGAGAAAGCTGGTTTTCTTGAGGGACGTAGGGGTGACGCAGTTGGCCCAAAAAAGCCGTGTTCTCACCCGTTCAAGCGAGAGCGTCGTCTGTGTGAAAAATAGTGCGCTTTTCGCCAAATACGGGGTCAAGAGGGCTTCGCCCTCTCGCGGGGCGTCGTACCACGCCCCAAAAAACCATTCAACGGCGTAAGTCCGAGGATGTTTAGCCGAGGGTGTTTGCGCTCCAAGCGCAGATACCTGCGGTGGCGGCGGTGATGCGGACAGCATCTTCGATCATCTCGTGCGTCAGTCCGGCTTGGAGGGCTGCTTGGACGTGTCCTGAAACACAGCTTTGACATCCGTTGATTGTGGAGACGCCGACACAAAGGAGTTCGACGATATCCTTGCCGAGGGTGGAATTGACGAAGGGGGTGGCGCGAAGGCCGGGGCGCATCTGCGCAAAGGTCGGATCTTGGGACAGATAACGGAACTTATAGAGTTGATTGTACGAGGTGCAGGTTGCGACGACGGCGAGGACTTCGTGAAGATCGGCATCGCTTCGACCGTTCTTTCGGGCAAGATCAGCAAACCAGCGTGCGACATCTTGGTTGCGTGCGGTGGTTGCTGCTGCAAAGCCCATGAGGGCTTTGGCGTCGTTGGCGAGCTTTCCCTTGTTGAGAAGGGTGTCAAGGTTCATAAAGGTATCGTGGATCATCGACTCGGAGCCAAGCATCGCGTGAAAAAATGCGGGAGCAGGGCTACCCATTTTTTCTTGAAAGCGTTCGATGGCTTTGTTGGCGCGCTCGGATGCTTCGGCAGGTGAGGTGGGAGGGAGTACGGACATAGGCATCTCCTTTCGGGGGTGGATGGCGATGGTCTCAGCCCTTGGATACGGACAGCGTTTGGGGCTGCTTCGAGCGGGCGGATGGCCTTTGGTTCGTTGGGATGGGATGGACAGCGTTTGGGGCTGTGTCGAGCGGGCGGATGGCGTTTGAGGCCGTTGGGATGGGGTGGACAGCGCATGGGTCGGTTGAGATGGACAGCCCGTTGAGATGGACAGCGCACGGGTCGGTTGAAACGGACAGCCCGTTGGGATGGGCAGGGTGTCAGCCTGCTTTGAGGGTGTCTTGGCCTTTTTCCCAGTTGCAAGGGCAGAGTTCGTCGGTTTGGAGGGCGTCAAGGACGCGGAGTGTTTCTTCGATATTGCGACCGACGTTGAGGTCGTATTGAGCGGCCCATCGGAGGATTCCAGCGTTGTCGATGATAAAGGTGCCGCGCAAGGCGATGCCTTCATCGGTCAAGACGCCGTAGTCTTGGGAGATCTTTTTGGTGACATCGCCAAGGATGGGGTATTTGAGGTTGGCGAGACGTTCGTCCGCTTTGACCCAACCGAGGTGGCTAAAGACGGTGTCGGTGGAGGCGGAGATTACGACGGCGTTGAGATCTTCAAAGTCAGCGACGGCGTTGTTAAAGGCGACCAACTCGGTCGGGCAAACAAAAGTGAAGTCCATCGGATAGAAGAACAAGACCACCCATTTTCCTTTGAGGGCATCGAGGTTGATATCTTTGAATTCGCGTCCAACGAGGGCTTGACCTTTGAAGTGAGGGGCGGGTTTTCCGACTTGTAGCATGGGATGCTCCTTGCTTGTGTTCGTGGGCGTCGCTGCGATCACAGCGGACGCGATGGGGTGACGAAAGCGATCGAAGGTTAACGACGATCTTTTGTTCGTCAAGGAAAGGCTCGAAGCAGCGAGGAAAGCTCCTGTCATCTGCGTTCGGGCTATGAGATGACAAGAGATCGAAAAAGGTTGCGCGTTGGGGGATGGATTTTGTGTGACGGTGGTGGCTGTGGGATGAGGCGAGGAAAAGCGTCTTGCTTGGTGTCAAGGGGCGTGGTATAGCTCCTGCGCTGAAAGTGCGTTCATTTTTGTTTAAACGGCGATGCGTCGTGTTGTTGGCGCGGCTGTGTAGGGAGGCGAAAGATGGATACAAAACGCTTGGATCATGATCTGAAGGTTCTGGATGAAAACAAGACGCGTTGGGCGCGGCTGCCTGTGCGCGAAAAGATCAAGTTGCTCGAACAAGTGCGCAAAGGCTTTGCGAGTGTGATGCACGAACAAGTCGAGCGAGCGTTGATCGCGAAGGGGCTGCCGAAGGATTCACCGCAAAGCGCGGATGAATGGATGGGTGGGCCTGTGATCATTATGCGGAACTTGCGTTTGTTGCAGCGTTCGCTGGAGCAAGTGGCGGATGCGGGGCGGCCTTATCTGGATACGTCGAGGGTTCGGACTCGTCCAGACGGGCAAGTGGTCGTGCAGGTTTTCCCTGAAACGGTGTTCGACAAGATCATGTACAACGGATTTTCGGCGGAGATCTGGATGCAGCCCGAAGTCACCAAGGATACGCTGGTGCAGGGGATGGCGGCGTTTTACAAAGAACACGAACCCAAGGGCGAAGTCGCTTTGATCTTAGGGGCTGGAAACGTCGCAAGCATCGCACCTTTGGACGCTGTCTACAAGATGTTTGTGGAAGGCAAAGTCTGCGCACTCAAGTTCAACCCCGTCAACGATTACCTTGGGCCGAGTTTGGAGAGAGCGTTTGCTCCGTTGGTGAAAGAAGGCTTCTTGCGTTTTATGTACGGCGGGGGCGACGTGGGCGCGTACTTGTGCAAACACGATGTGGTTGCGGAGATCCATATCACAGGCAGCGACAAGACCCACGATATGATCGTGTTTGGCCCGGGCGAAGAGGGCGCACAGCGCAAGCGCAAAGGCGAGCGCCTGCTCAACAAGACTATCACCAGCGAGCTTGGAAACGTCAGCCCTGTGATCGTTGTCCCGGGTGTGTGGAGCGATGCAGAACTTCAGTTCCATGCAGAAAACGTCGCCACGCAGATGACGCAAAACTCAGGCTTCAATTGCAACGCTGCCAAGGTGTTGATCACCCATGCAGCGTGGGATCAACGCGAAGCGTTCCTCGACAAGTTGCGTGGTGTCTTGCGCGACCTCCCTTCGCGTAAAGCCTATTATCCGGGCGCACAAGATCGCTACAAACAATTCACCAAAGGCGTCGAACAGATCGAAGCTTTTGGCCCCCTCAACGCAGAAACCGTTCCCTTCACGTTGTTGCCCCGATTGGATTGGAAAGACAAAAGCAACCTGCGCTTCCGCGAAGAATCCTTTTGCTCTGTGACGGGCGAAGTTCCTTTGCCTGCCGCCAACGCCACCGACTTTTTGCAAAAGGCCGTTGCATGGGCCAATGAGACCTTGCATGGAACCTTGAATGCTTGCGTGTTGATCCATCCACGCACCGAGCGCCAGATCGGTACGAAAGCGTTTGAGGACGCCATCGCCGCCCTACGCTACGGCAGCATCGGGATCAATCACTGGCCTGCTTTAAGTTATGGTCTTGGAAACACCACGTGGGGCGCGTATCCCGGCCATACTTACGAGGATATCCAAAGCGGTATTGGGGTGGTTCACAATATCCTGATGTTCGAGAAGCCCCAAAAGAGCGTGATCCGTGGTAGTTTTACGGTCTTCCCAAAACCCCCGTGGTTTGTGACCCATCGCCTCGCCCACAAGGTCGGCGAACGCATCGCTGCGTTTGAGTTTGAGCCGAGCTTTCAAAAGCTTCCTGCGATCTTTTGGTACGCTGCGCGTGGTTAATTCGCGTATTTTCGGCTGTGTGGCTGGTTTCTTGTGTGGGTATAACCCCACGCCCCCTTCCCTCTTTGTCAAGGCTTCGCGTGGTGGGTGGATTCGAGAAGACCTTGTTCGAGCAAGAGTCGGTAGAAGCGTTCGCCGATGCTGCTGCCGCGTTTGTAGAAGACGGGGGGAGAGCCGAGCGGAGCGTGGATGCGTAGCCAGCGGCCTTGGTGGGGATGCCCGTAGATGCGGCCTGTCCACAAATGTTCGCAGTGACCTTGCGGTAGATAGACGTCTTTGGTTTGGACTCCGGGGTCGCTGACAGGGGCCACCAAGATCTCGGAGCCGATCAGGTATTGGAGGAATTCGAGGCGTTGTGTGTTGGGATCGTGCGGATAATGCAAGAAGAGATGGCGGACGATCGGCCAACCACGAGTGGAGGCTTCGGCCACAAGGAGACTTCGATAAAAGTTCCATGCTTTGTAGATCTTGGCGAAGCGGCTAAAGTGCTGAAGCGTTTCAGGATCGCTGTTGAATTGGTGATTTTTCTCGGGCTGATTGCCTTCGTGCGTACGAAATATCGCGGTAAAGGCGTTGAGTTCGATCCAACGCAACATCAATTCTTTGGAGCGGTGGTAGTTTCGGATGGGGTTGCTGATGGTGGTGTATCCGCCGATATCGCTGTGGTTGAGGCTGTAGCCCGAAAAGCCGCCCGATAACAGGCCACTGATCGCGGTTTTGAGGCCGTCTTGGATATCCCATGTGACAAGTTGATCGCCGAGCCAAAACAGCGTCGAAAAGCGGGGGCTGCGGGTGTAGCCTGCGCGGGTAAAGAAGACGATGTCGTCGCTGCGACCGGCTTCTTGGATGGCTTCGCGGTTGACTTGCGCCCATTCTTCGGGATAACGGTTGTGGTAGGTGGCGGGGGTTTCTTGGGTGAAAAGGCGGGCATCGTAGGGGAGGGCTTCGCCAAAGTCCGCCATCCAGCCCGAGGAACCGATGCGGATCATCTGGGTTTTGATCACTTCTTTGATCCAGCTTCGGGCTTTGGGGTGGCTTAGCTCGACGAGGCTCGCAGAAAAGCTGGTGTTGGGGATCAGATAAGGCTTGTTGTGATGATCGCGGATCAAGTAGCCCGCTGCATCGGCTTCTTGGAAGAGATTGCGTTGGAAGCGTTTGTTGTTTTTGGCGATATCGCTGTGGCGCATATCGACAAGAAAAGGATTGATATAGGTCATCACGCGTGCGCCGTGTTGCTTGAGTTCGGTGACGAGGGCTTCCCACTGCGGATAGCGGTCGCGATCGAGTTCCCAGTTCCACCAGAGCTGCTTGCCAAAACTGGTTTTGCGTTGACCGACCCAGTCTTGCAGCCAAAAGGCCGAGACGGGGGTGTTGTGTCGTTTGAGGTCTTCGAGGGTTTTTCGGACAGCCTGTGTGCCGCCTTGCATCCCGATGATCGCGCCTTGATGGATCCACTCGGGTAGCGGGCGCATCCGCCCAGCGTATTCGGTGTACAAGCCGATCAATTGAAGAGGGTCGTGACCTGCGAGCAGAGCGCCTTCGATCTGGCGGGAAAATAAGCCGATCTCGACGTGTTCTTCGGGTCGCATGTCAAAGGTGCTGTATTCGTTGTTGATGAGGTAGAGCGAGCGCATCTTGGAAGTGATGTAGTGCGGGACACCTGCGTACGAAGTGTGCCAGTCGCCAGAAACTCCCTTCCCTGCGAGGAGATTGGCGGCGGTGCTGAGCGGTTGTACGCCTCGCCCGATGCCTTGTTCCATCACAAAGATCGGTAGCTTGCGGCCTTTCATCTCAACGTGGGTGAATTGTTCGCCAAAACCAAAGAAGCGTTCATCTGCGGAGGATTGATAAAGCAGGAAGGAGCGGTTAAAGCGGGGATCTTGGACGGTATAAGAAAAAGTCAGGCGTTGCGTGCCTTGGGTTTGGAAACGCATTTGATAAGGGGCGTGGGTCGGGCCGTGCGGGGTCTTGGGACAGGTAAGTCGTCCGTACAAGGTGAGGCTGTGGGGGGTAGCATGAAAGGTCGTGATACTTTGTTGTTCGCAGCGCAGCAACGATGGGTCTTGGATCAAGAATGATCCGCGACTTTCGTGGACTTGTTCTTTTCCGATGCCTGCTGCAAGAAAGCTTTTCCCGGGCGCGCTCGACCACAAGAGATGCGGTACACCACGATGGCGGATCAACATCTGCGCTTCTTGTGGGGAAGGCGCAAGCCATTGGATGCGAAAAGGTCCGATGGACCACTGCGCGGTGGGGGGGAGCGGTGCAGTATCAAGCGCAGCCAAGACGGAAGGCGCTTGATCTCGTAAAGCAGCGAGCTGTTGAAACAACGTGAATAAACCGAGCAACAGAGCAAAGGCGAGAAGTAGGATCTTCGTGCGCATCATCGGACTCCTTGGCGCGGGTGAGCTTTGGGGGAGTGTGCGGTGTGGGGGGGGAAAGCTTACAGGTTAGGGCTTGGGCGGGGCTTGGATCGGGCAAGTCCAGCCAAAAGCGAGGCCATTGTGGTTCGCTGCAAACAGCATGGTGGTCTTGTTTCCACAAGCAAGGGACGTTAGCGCAAGCGATTGTGTGGTGAGCCGTGTAATGATCTGCATGGTCTCGGGATTCCACAACTGGACGGTGCCGTCTTGTGAGTTGGATAGGGCCAGCCACGCATCTTTGGGTCCCATGCAAAGGCGGTTTGGTGCGATCGACAGGTTGCGTGTAAGCAGCGGCCTTCCGTCGGTGACCCACCACATCCGCAATGTTTGATCGTCTGAGATCGAGAAAAGGAAGTTGCCATCGCGGGAAAAGGTCAGATCGCGCACCGCTTTGGTGTGGGCTGTGATCTTGTAGGCGATGCTTCCATCGGCGACTTTCCAGACGTGGATCTCGCCCTTGTGGTCCGAAGAGGCGATCAGACTGTCGTCTGGAGAAAAGATCGCACGCAAGACTTCGTCGGTGTGGCCTTCGAGGGTCTTGGTGAGCTTGCCATCGGCGACGTTCCACAAGCGCAGCTTGCCGTCGCGTGAGGCGGTTAGCAGGGTCTTGTCATCTTTGGTAAAGCGTAGACTGGTGACGCCTCCGCCGTGTTCTGTTCCGATCTGCCGCAGCAGCGCGCCGTCGGTACGTTTCCACAAGCGCACGCGTTTGTCCTCGGAGCCGGATGCGACGGTTGCTGCGTCGTTCGTCACAGCGACATCCAAAAGCTCGGCAGCGTGGCTGCTGTACGTTCGGTACGCTGCGGTGGTTTGGCTGTTCCAGAGTTTGAGTACAAGATCATAGCCACCTGTTGCAACCCACGCATCATCGGGGCTCACCGAAAGACCCAGTACGCCGAAAGGGCTAGTATAAAGGGTTTCGACAAGTCGATCTTGGCCGACTTGCCAGACATTGATCTTGGCGTCTTCGCCTGCCGAGAGCATCCATGCGTGGTCGGGTGTGAGTGCGAGGCTGCTGACGCCTTGGGTGTGTCCTTCGAAGTTTTGGAGGTAGTGCCCATCGGCAGCGCGCCAAGCGCGGATCGTATTGTCCCAAGAGCCAGAGTAGACGATCTCGCTGTCGGGGGAAAAGGCGAGACTTGTGACTCCGCGTGCATGGCCTGTAAGGGTGCGGATTCCTGCGTAGGTGGCACCGTTCCAGAGCCGCACCGTCGCATCATAGGAGGCGCTCGCAAGGTAGACTCCGTTGGGGGAAAAACCGATCTGTGTGATCCCACCGCCTTGAGAAGTCAGTTTTTGGATCTCTTTGTTGTTGTCGTTGAGATCCCACACACGGATCGAGCGGTCATAAGAACCCGATACAAGGTGCGTCCCGTTGGGAGCGAATGCCAACGAAAGCACATAACCTTCGTGCCCACGCACGATGCTTTTCTCTTTGCCATCGGCCACCGACCAGAGGCGGATATGCGTGTCCCAAGCTCCCGATGCAAGGGTCTTTCCATCGGGAGAAAAGGCGAGGGCAGCGACGCGGCTGGTGTGGCCTTTGAGTTCTTTTTGTTTTTTGCCTGTGGCAGCATCCCACAAAAAGACAGTACCTTTGTGATCGCCCGTGGCAAGGGTCTTTCCGTCGGGAGAGTATGCCGCAGAAAAGGCACCGCCATCATGACCGTTGAGTTTGTGGCGGACTTGCCATGTGCCGATATCCCAGATCAGAGCGGTGCCATCTTCGCTGGTGGATACGGCGGTGTGGCCGAGCGGATGGAGGATGACTTGACTGACGAGCTGGGTGTGATCGTCGAGGACGCGAGAGAGGCGGCCTTTGGTTTCGACTTGCCAGATGCGGATGGTTTCATCCCAAGCGCCCGTCACGATACGGCGTCCGTCAGGACTAAAGTGCGCGCTGCTTACGAAGCCATTAAAACCCCGATACATCTGCAAGATCGCACCATCGCTGACGCGCAATAGCTTGACGTATTGATCGTAGGAACTGGTGACGATGGTCTGCCCGTCGGGAGAAAAATCCACGCGGCGGATTACGCTCAGATGTCGGCCTGTCCATGTTTGTGTCGACTCGCCGCTTGGGATCTTCCACAAGCGGATGCTGACATCTTCGGAGACCGACGCCATCTGCGTTCCATCGGGCGAAAACGCAAGGTCGAACACCCAACGTGTGTGGCCTGTGAGCGTTTGCAAGAGCGTTCCATCCGCCGCATTAAACAGGCGGACATTGTGATCGGCACAGGCCGTTGCAAGGAGCTTTCCGTCAGGTGAAAACTTCACTGCCGAGATCACGGCAGGGTGTTGGCCGCTGATGTTGCGGATCATCTTGCCATCGGCAACATTCCAAAGACGAACATCTCGATCCCAAGACGCCGATGCAAGAGCCTTTCCGTCTGGTGAAAAGGCGAGCGCACGCGTGGGCAGTTTGTGGCCGACGAGTTCTCGGGTTTTTTTGCCATCGACTGTGCCAAACAAGCGGACTGTTCCGTCTTCTCCACCTGTTGCAAGCAGCGCCTCATCGGGGGAAAAGGCCAACGCAGCGACGCCCGCAGGGTGTTCGTTCAGGGACTTGCGCTGATCGTATTGGCCGACTTGCCACAACCGCACTTCTTGGCGCACGACGCTTGCTGCGGCCATCCACTTTCCTTTGGGGCTGGTGGCGACTTCAAAGTGGCGCTCTGAGTTGGTGTAGATCACACGAGAAGTCATCGCGTCGGCGACGGTGTAATGGCGCATCGTGCGATCGTCTGCGCTGGTGTAAAGGGCCGTTCCATTCGGCGAAAAGCCCAACGAAAAGATGTTGCCCGAAGCGTATCCTGTGAATTGTTTGGTGCGCGCCCACGTTGCGGTGTCGTAAAGATGCACCACGCGCTGACTTCCGCCAGAGACGGCGAGCATCTTGCCGTCTTTCGAGAAGGCGAGATCGTAGACTGGACCCGTCGAGTCCGTCAGCGTTTTGGATAGCTTGCCGTCCGCGACGTTCCAGAGGCGTGCAGATAGATCCGAAGAACCCGATGCAAGGAGCTTTCCGTCGGGAGAGAAATCGAGGCCCCAGATCGTGCTGGTGTGTCCTGTGATATCGCGCAGCAGCTTGCCATCAGCGACGTTCCACAGCTTGATCAACCGATCGTCCGAAGCTGCCGCAAGGATCGTGCTATCAGGAGAAAAGCGCACCACGCGGGTTGTACTGGCATGGGCGAGGCTCAACAGTTGCTTGTTGGTGGCAAGATCCCAGATCCGTATCGTGCGATCAAAGGAACCTGCGGAAGCAAGGAGCTTTCCGTTGGGAGAAAAAGCTACGCCGTACACAAAACTGGTGTGGCCAGCGAGGGTTTGTTTGAGGGCGCCCGTCGTTGTATCAAAGAGGCGGACCTTGTAGTCGCGATCCGCCGTGGCAAGGGTCTTTCCGTCAGGCGAATAAGCGACATACCACGAACCCGGACTGGCGTTCAAGTTATTGATCACGTTGTCCAACACACCGTTGTTGGTGCGCCAGATCCGCAGCGTGGGTTCGTCGTCTGCGACGGTCACAAGGTGGGTTCCTGTGGGGTGGACGGCGAGGCGCACTTGGGGATTGCGTGCGCCAAAAAGCAGATGAGGCTGCCAGAAAAGTTTGCTTTGTGTGGGCGCGCAACAAGCTGTGAGATCGTTTGGATCGGGTTTGCAAGAGGGGCCCTTGGGTTCGTCGGAGGGAGGTTGTTCGGCAATGCTTTCTGTGGGGCCGCCATCTTCGGTGTTGGCGGTTTCTTCGGGGCGAGTCTGTTCTGTCGAAACGTCGGTGGGATCAGCCTCAGCGCTTGCGTCTTCTTGTGTGGATTCGCCTGTCGTCTCGGTCGTTGTTTCGATACACACGTTGGATTGGCAGCGTTTGCCTTGTCCGCAATCTTGGTCTTGGATACAAAAGCGGCACACGCCCCCCACGCAATAACGGCGCTCGCCGCTGCACTCTGCGTTGTCGCTGCATGTCTTGGGGGCGTTGGGATCGGCGCAAGCGGATAAGCCGCCCGCAAAAAATCCGACAGAAAAACACAAACCGATGCCTATCAAAAAAGCGCGCAAAGGGGGCGTTGGCGGTGTGGGATACCGTTGCATGTCAAACCTCAATACGTCCAAAAAGCCTGCCGATGGGGTATCCAAACAACGTGTGCTGCGGTGCGGTAGCTCCCGTTGTTTGGCGTGCTTGCTCGCTTCACCACAACGCCAATTCCTGCGTTGTGTCAAGAGCTTTGCACTCTCTTCTGGTGTTTGTGGGTTTCCACCCCGCGCCCCTTGTGTCTTGCGCGTATGGGGCAAAGCCCCATGACATCTCTTGAAACAGAACTCTTCTTTCCCCAAAAACAGCGTCGTCCTGCACTCACGAAGAGAGGCGTTCGAGTTTTTGTTGTGCCTCTTCGAGGGCTTGGAGCGCGTCGGGGAAGACTTGTCGAGCTTCGGCGAGGTGGCCGTCTGCGGCGGCGGACCAGACGCGGTTGAGCATCCGTTCGGCAAAAGCCACCGTCACAAGGATCTCTGCGCCGTCTTGCATCCCGAAACGGTCGATGACTTTTTGGCGGACTTCGGTGAAGGGGGTGATGAACGAAAGCAAGAGGGTGTCGATGCGTTTGCAAAGGGCGGGGCCATCGAGTGTTGCGATCTCTTGTTCTAGGGTGCGCATAGGGGGAAGGGTGAGAGCGAGCAGCACAAAGGGGCTTCGAGCGTCTTGGCCTGTGTGTTCGCCTTGTTCGAGCAGGCGCGATTCGACCGTGAGCATCTGTCTCCACACTCCCAAGCCTGCGAGCGAAACGGCGCTTCCGATAACAAAAAGCACCCACATCTCTGACCATCCCCATGATGCGGGCGTTTGTGGACGTTTCCCTTGGAACGTTGCGATCTCTTGGGCTGCTCCAAAGCCGAGCCGCATATAGATGTCTGGCGCAATGCGATCACGAAGGGCCGATAAAAGGGCGTTTTGGCGTTGTTCGATCTGCTGTTTGTGATGTTTGGCGGCTTGCTTTTTTTGCAAAGCGGCTTGTTTCTTTTGTACAGCAGCGGAAAGAGGTTGTTGGGTGCGTGGCGCGGTGGGGAGTGCAGGGAGAGGTTGTTGGGTGCGCGGCTGGATGGGGGAGGGCGCGGGTGGCTGAGCAGGTTTGCGGTTGGAGCGCAAGTGTATGACGAATTGGTCTTGATAAGCGCGCAGTACAGCGCGGGCTTGGTTGGGCGGAAGTGCATGGCCCCATGCGAGAGGTGGGCGGATTGCGGCGATGCGTTCGGCGGCTTGGGGATGGAGAATCCATGTTTGTGGATCGACGGCTCCTGCGTGCAAGAGAAAGTCTTTGGCGATCTGCGTGGCGATCTGTTTGGCGTGTTCGCCTCCGATGGATCGGACTTTGGCTTGGTGGACGGGAGGAGCGAGTTTGGCGGCAGCGATCAGCGCGAGGATTCCGCCGATCCCGAAAAAGAAGGCTCCGCGTTGTTTGATCTTGCGGATCTGCTTGAGGCTTGGCATGGCGAACACTCCTTTAGGCGAGGCTATTTCGGGGGATCTGTTTGAGGCTTGACATGGCGAATGCTCCTTTAGGCGAGGCTATTTTTGAGGATCTGGAAAGCGGCGTTGGCGATGCCCATCAAGGCTTCTCCGACGATCAAGCCCGCTGCAAACGGCACGATCTTGTTCTCCGAAAAATCCGCCCCGTAGCGTTTTTCAAGGCTGATCTGGGTCAAACAACCCACTCCGTAGCCGAGTGTGATCGGAAAAGGCAGATACATCGCCAGACCGACCAACACCCCCATCCCCGCGATCGGAGCGGCCCCAAGCATCGCACCGATCACACCGCCCATGACGTATTTGTCCAACGGAACTTGGCCGTGTTTGAGACCTTCGACGATGCCCATCAATACGCTGGCTTGGGGGGCAGGCAGATCGGTTCCCGGGCCAAAACCATTCGCTCCGTTCGGGCCGTTGCGCCACAACAGATAGAGCGCCCCCACCGCCAACAGCGATCCAAGCCACGTCAAGTAAAGTTGCGCTTGTTGCTGGCGAATCGGTCGGGCGCCCAACATAAAACCTGTCTTGAGATCTTGCATCATATCGGCAGCTTGGCCGATGGCAACGCACACCGCCACACCCACCAACATCGCTGCGGCGATATTTTTATTCAGAAGAAACATCATCAACGTGACGGAGATCAGCGCCATCCCCGACATCGGCGAGATATCGGTCATCCCCGTTGCTTGTGCCACGATCAGCCCCGCAAGACCAAGCCATAACGTGCCGATCACCGCTGCGATCACGGCTTGCCAAAGCCCCACGCCCGGCGTCAGCCATGCCGCCCAAAAGAACAGCGCGACCGCAGCGACAGTCCCGATCACCAAAACACGAAATGACATCTCATCGGAACCTGCCTTGCTTCCGCCTGCTTGGGCGGTGCTTGTGGCCTTGGCGAGTGCTCGTAGTGCGCTGCGGATCGCTGGAAACGAGAGCACCACGCCCATCAACGCCCCCCCGATCAGCGCGCCGATCCCCAACGGACGCAACATACTCTGATACACAAACTCTGCTTGTTGGGCGGCGGGGAGGCTGGGATGCGTCCATCCCGCAGACACCGCCACAGGCGAGATGATCCACCACGACACGATCCCACCCATCAAAAACGGCAATCCGCCCCGACCCGCCAACATCCCCGCTGCAAGGTTCATCAGCGAAAGGTAGATCACAGGTGCCCAATACGCTGGGATCACGCCAAACGACAGATTCAGTTCTTCGTTCTCCAACAGCCCGGGCCGATCGAGCCATCCCGTTAACATCAGTCCCTTCCATGCAGCGCTGATCATCGTCCCCCAAAACAACAGCTTGGCT
>CAUJFU010000154.1 GCA_963169055.1 Myxococcota bacterium | reverse complement strand
CCAAGACCAACCCGTCCACAGCCAAAGAACCGAAGCCAGCAACAGCGGGTTGAGCAGCATCTCGAAGGGATACAACAGGGGCGTCAGACGGGAGCGCGCCACGCCCCAACGGATGTAACGCAGCCACAGCGTGTGAAAGGTTGTGTAGAGGTTGCGATTGAAGCAAACTTGGTTTGCGAATACGACGCTGTATCCGGCATAACGGAAGATCTTTCCCATGTGGTAATCTTCGGCTTGTAGGTAAGCAAGGCTTTCAAACCCACCGAGCCGCTCGAATACGCTTCGTCGAAAAGCGTTGGACTTGCCGATCACAAGGGCCTCTTGAGTCAGTCCCAAAAAAGCCGCCAGCATATTCACCAACAGACCGTTGATGTACATATTTTCGATAAAAGACCAGAAGGTTTTCTCACCCGTTCCTGCAAAAAGGCTGCTGACAAGCCCGACCTTGGGCTGTTCTGCAAGGGGCCGTACCATCGCTTGCAGATAAGTCGGTGTCACCGCGATATTCGAATCGTTGATCACAAGGATATCGTGGGAGGGATGTTGTAAAATGGCCCGAATGTTCGATATCTTTGGATTTAAGCCGCCTCCGCCTTGGTGGACAAACAAGCGGTGCGGGATGTGCGGGTGACGTACGGCGACACTTTGCAGCAAAGGGATCACCGGGTCGTGATCTCCTTCGACTCCGAAAAGGAGTTCGTAATTTGGATAATCTTGTGTAAAAAGTGTCTCAAGGTTTTCTTGCAAACCGTCATCCACGCCTTTGAGCGGCTTGAGGACGGACACGGCAGGCCACCCGTCCGAAGGCGGAGATGGCGAAGGCGTCGAGCGCAGAAGCCAAAAAAGCTGCGCACTTCCCAATAACACACCAAAACTGCACAAAGCCACTAGAAACAATGCCATCCATTCCATGCGTTCGCGATCCTCTTGCCTTTAAGCGCTTTTGGCCCGCTCGATCGGGGGAGATTTGAGTTGTTCAAGGGCAGGTTCGATGGCTTGTTTCCAAGCATAAGCTTGTTCTTCGGGGAGAGCATCTTCGTGGAAACGTTTGCGCAAACCAAAGGTCGACAGGTCTACATGCACCGTGGGTTCGACGCCTTGTTGTTCCAAACAATGAAGAGTGCAATGCAGCGGGCAACCATCGAGCGCAAGGATCGGTCTTTGGGACTTGGCGGTTTTGACCAATGCTTTGACACCACCGCCCACCCCCGCGATACAAGACATCTCGGCCAGCTCTTCTCGATCCAGTCGCACCGCCAGAGCGTTCGCCAACTGCGCAACACTCGAACAACCCGAGCAAGAATACACCAACGGCATCCCCTTGTACTTGACTTGTTTTTCTTTCCTCCCGGATAATCCGCTCTCTTGGTTTTCGCTCATGGTGGGGCTCCTTTATCGGACAAAAAATCGATTGTTTCTTGGTACGTGGTGGCTGTTTGATGGTCTTTTGCGAAAAGCATCACAGCGCCCAATGTGTTTCGATGGATAGGACGGTTTGCCTTATTTGTCAAGATTATCGTGGTGATGAGCGGTGGGCAGGAGCGACACCAGAAACGAGGGCAAGTGGGAACAGGAAGATTGACAGAGGGACGTGGGGATAGATATGTACGAGGTCAAGGAACCTCCAGAAAGAGGGAGAAAAGTGATGCACATTTCTTACGGTCAAATCGAGCGCCGAAGGGTGGGAACAATGGATATCAAAGAGGTTTTTGGGTTTGTGGACCCAAAAGTGCGGAATGCAGCGTTGCAGGTTGCAGAACAACTGGAAAGATTAGGGATTCGTTTTGCGCTTGCGGGGGGGTTGGCGGTAGGCGTTCATGGTTACGTCAGAGCAACAAAAGATGTTGATTTCCTTGTTGGGGAAGAAGCCTTCGAACATCACGGATTGCTCGTCACGTTCAAGCCAGGAGTCCCCATCCAAGTCGGTGGAATCCAAGTCGATTATCTTTCGGCGCTTTCTTTGGGAAAACATCTTGTTCAAGATCTCGAACATCCCCCTGTTTGCGATGGATTGCCTGTTGTTTCTGTAGAAGCCTTGATCTACATGAAATTGATCGCAAGAAGAAGGCAAGACCAACTCGACGTGATCAAACTCATCCAAGCAGGTATCAACGTTCGTTCGGTTCGAAGATATCTTGGAGAATATGCTTCGGATCAACTTTCTTTCTTTGAAGAATTGCTCGAAGAAGCCGAAAAGTAGCGGATGTTTTTGATCTGATACAGGACTTACGCGTTTGGATGGTGTTGTGGGGTTTTACCCCACGCTCCACTTCCAAGGGCGCGACTCCCTTGCCCCCGTGTTTGGCGAACAGGCTACTGGACAATGATATCGTTTGGTCGTCTGGCCCGACCCAGTCAGGCAAGTTCAAAGGCCAGCACGAGCGCGACCCAAAACTGAGGAGGTGTCCAGTGAAATTGTCGAAAAAAATGCAACGTATTGCCCAATGGTGTCTCGCCATCATGTGGATCCCCTTTGGGGTATTTATGCTTGGCATGTTCAGATTTTCTCCAAGCGATTACGCTCGGTTAGGATTGCCCCCCTTGCCTTTCTACTCGCTTGTGCTCGTCGTCGGCCTTGCCTTCGCCGCAATCCTTTTGACGCTCGGTGCCCATACCCTCACGGGATTGACAAACCGAGCCATCCTGACACGAGGGCAACCGGCAGAAGCTAAGATCCTCAAGATATCGGACACAGGCACGACCATCAATCGCAATCCGGTTGTCCGACTGCTGCTGGAAGTTCACCCGCTTGGGGAGGCCGTCTTCCAAGCTGAAACGGAGGGGTTGATCCCATTCCTACAGATACCTCAGATACAGCCGGGGGCGATGGTGCGAGTCAAGTATGATCCCACGACGAAGGAAGTGGCTCTGATCATGGATACAGAAGCCTAACGACTGCTGATCTTGCAATAAACAAACGCTTCTTTTTCTGGGGCAGCACGCTTGGCTTTGCTCGTGCGGCTAGGTGCGGAGCCACTTGGCGGCTTGTTCGCCGAAGGTGTTGACGTAGATGTGGCTGCGCATCATGCGAGCATAGAGAAGGTGGAGGCGGGGTTCGAGGTAGATGTGCGTATCAAGGACATGATCGATCAAGAGATTTTTGTTTTCTTGGGCGGTGCGAAGGCGTTGCGCGCTCCATTTCTCGGAAAGATCGACGGGATGAAGGAGTTGTTCTTTTTTGGAGGGCCGCTGATCAGCATAGAAGACTTTGACTTGCTCAGTTTGATCTCGGATGATGCGGGTGTGGAGGCCACTTTCGTGGTTGAGTAGGCTTGCGGCGTGCTGGCCTTCAAAGACCATGACACGGGGGTATTCGTCACCGCTAAAAGAGTAAAATTGATCCAGCAGTCGTTCGATGCGGCGTTTGCGCAATTCGGATTCTGCGAGATCGGGGGGATCGAGTTCGCGCCAGAGCCAGCGGCGGTATTCGAGGCTGTTGCGCTTTTTAAATTCAAGGAGGCGTTGTTCGTTGGCGCGGCGGATGGATTCTTGTTCGTTTTCTTGTTCGGAGGGGGCGGCGTTTGTGTTTGTGTTGTTGGGGCGGCGGTCTTTGCGTTTTTGAAGTTCTTCGAAAGCGGCCAAGGAGTCGGGGAGAGGGGGATCTTCGACAGCGATCTGTTGGCCTTCGAGTTCTTCATCGGGGACGCGGCGCGAAGCGTAGGCCGTCACTTGCCATCCGCGTTCGATGGCGATCTCGATGTAGGTTTCGAGCAAGGCCCGCAAAAATCCTGCTGCACTTTTGCCGGGTTCAAAGTAGAGAACCGCTGCGTTGGGGTGTTGGAAGCGTTGTCCGTAAAGTTGAAACTCCAAGGCTTCAAGGCTTTTTTCGGCCTGCGCAAGTTCTTCTTCGAGCGTGTGCTTTTGTGAGATGGAACGGTCGTAATAAGTCTCGTAAGCGAGGTCTTCGATGGAACAGATCATCTCTTGAAAACTTCTGTGTTGTTCGATCACTTGGCGCTCTGCGTCGATGTTTTTGACGTATTGTTCGGCGGTATGGTGATCGTTCCAAAAGTTGGGGGACTGGCTGAGGCGATCAAACAAGCGGACTTTTTGATGGAGTTCGCGAAACAGGGTGGTGCGCGACCAACGCTGAGCGCGATAGCGAACAAGTCCGATCTGTTCGAGCAGCTTTTGAAGTGTGGTGCGTGCTTGTTGAGTGTCTTGGCGTTTGGATTGCCCGAGGTTGGTAAATTGAAGAGATTCTTTTTCGGGCTGGACGCCGATCTGTCCGAGGTGTGGGCCGCGCTGGCTTGAAAGGTGTCGTGCGAGAGGGGCGGTTAGCTGTTGTTCAAGTACGCGTTTGAGCGGGCGTGCGCCGTAGCGTGGGTTGACACCGCGTTCAGCGAGCCACGGATGGACGAGCGGATCGATCTGGAGTTGGAGTTCGCGGTGCTGAATTCCCTCGCGGCGCAAGAATTTGTTCATCTCGCGCACGGTGATTTGATAGATGGCTTCGCTTTCGAGGGGCATAAAGGGGATGATGTAGTCGATACGGTTGAAGAATTCGGGTCGAAAGAAGCGTTCGGCCTCGGCAAGAAAGTGATCGCGAAAGCGCAGCGCATCGCCTTGATCGAAGCCGACTTGACGGCGAAAAGTGCCTACACCAAGGTTCGAGGTCATCAGAACAACGACGTTTCGGAAATCAGCGGTGCGGCCTGCTTCGTCGGTGAGTCGGGCTTCGCCGAGGACTTGGAGCAAGACGTCAAAGACCGCAGGGTGGGCTTTTTCGATCTCGTCAAGCAACAGCACAGAAAACGGATTGCGGCGGATGGCGCTGATTAATTTCCCTTCGTTTTGGGCGTCACCAAGGAAGCGATAGACGCTTGAAGCGTCGATAAACTCGGACATATCAAAGCGAATCAAGCGGTCTTCGCGGCCAAACAAAAAGCTGGTAAGGCACTTGGCCATCTCTGTTTTTCCAACGCCCGTGGGGCCGACAAATAGAAAAGAGCCGAGAGGACGGCCTAGATCAGAGAGTCCAGCCTTGATCATGGCGACCAGATCGGTCATTCGGCGGATGGCTTCTTCTTGGCCGATCAAACGGGTGCGAAAGCTCATCCAGATCGCTTCGGGATCAAGGGGAAGATCATCGCGTACCAAAAAGGCAGGCATCCCTGTTTCCGAGCAAAAGTGAGCGATGACTTCGTTGCGTCCGAGTGGTTCTTTGGGTGGGGTTTCGGTACTCGAAGCGTCATCCACGAGGCGGCGCAAAAAGGAGACGCTGTGGCCGAGTAGGCTTTGGGAGCTTTGAAAGCGCCGGCTGAGTTCCATCGTGGTGTCCAAACCTTGGCTCGATACGTCGACTGCACGCTCTTTTTTGAGATCTTTGGAGACTTCTTGGAGGATGGAGCGGATCGTTTCGGGGGAGGGATCTTCGATCCGAAAAGGGCTGAACATACGGGCGAATCCGACATCGCGCAGCTCAAGCTGTGCAAAGTTGCGCGACGAACACTCTCCGATCACCGTGATGCGACGGCCTGCGAGATAGGGTTTGAGCATCATCGCGACGTTTTGCTCGGATCGAACGTTTTTTCCGGCATCAAGCAGATGCAATACATCGCCGATATACCAGATCACTTCGGCATCAATGGCTTCTTGGATCACATCAAGACACTGCCTTTGCCAATCGCCGAACCATCCGTCTGTTGCGACGATGCGGTTGGCATCCGCAAACCAAATCGGACGCTCGCGCAGGGTTTCGGGTGTATCGGAGTGCGTCACGCGATAGGCCAACTCCGACAACAAGGCGCTTTTGCCACAGCCCGAAGGACCGACCAACACGATGGCTTTTCCGCCTTTGGCTTGCAACATCCCAAACAACGACTCGATCTCTTTGGCCCGTCCGTAGGCGTGTTCGAGTTCTTTGTCTTTGGCTTGTTGTGCGATCGGGATCCCGATCTTCTTAAACGTCGGTGTACTCGGGCGCTTCTTGCCTTTTTTTCCCTGTTTTTGGGCGTTTTCTTCCTCTTCCTTTTCTTCGGCTTCTTTGCGTTCCGCAGGAGTCGGCAACAGATCCACCCCAAGATAGCGGCCTGTAAACTCTTCGAGGGGAGGCCGAATCGCTTCGATCTGCAACTCTTCGATCCACTCTTTTTTCTCGTACCGATGCTTCAAGCGATCGTGATCGCTCATCTTTTTAAACTGATGCTGTTGAAGAAAGGAGATCGCGTTTTCTTCGAGCGGAGCCTCGATCGAGAGCCAGTAATGACAGTCAAGGCGCGGAAAATACAGGCGTTGCCATTTGCGATCGCGTTGCAGAAACATCGACACTTTGGTTGGAGTTGCGCTACGCCCCGAAGCATCGGAAACATAGACCACACGGGGGATCTCGATGGTTTGGTGTTCGATATCTTCGGGGGGTTGGAAGCTACTTTGGAGGCGAGGATGGCTGCGTTCGACGAGATCGACGAGCATCAGCATCAGTTCTTCGCGGCCTTGATCGAGGTCGGGTGTGTACACGCAGATGTCGCGTTTTCCGAGGACTTCGAGGGTGAATTGGCCGTCGTGGTGTTCTTGAACAAACAGCTTGAGCTTGATGATCTGGGTTTGTTGGGCTTCTTGGGGGGCGGTGTCTTTGGCGGGGGTGCTGTCTTGGGGGTTCATCCAAACTCCGTGAAGATGGGCGTATCCGTCGAGGCGATCGGCGCGGGCCTTATGGACGGATGGATCTTGCGCAGGTTCGCTTGTTCTGGCAAGTACCCAGAGGGGCCACTTGTTCGTTTCATCCTCACCCCGTCGCTGCGCGACGCCCCTC
>CAUJFU010000153.1 GCA_963169055.1 Myxococcota bacterium | reverse complement strand
TTGAAAAAGTCGGCATCTTCGGCGGCGACAACGGCTTGAATCAGGTGGCGTGGCATCTCAGAATAAGGGATGGGTGTGCGGCGCTGATCGGCAAACTCGGCGACGACTTGCCTGTCGCGGTCAACGATGCGTGTAATGCCCCAAGGACGGTAGTTTTGGATCTTGGATAGATCAGGAAGATCGCGGCAAGCCCACCAGACGAAGCCGACGAAGCACAGGATCCCGAGGCCGACGGATGCGAAGAGGACGGCAAGCCAACGCAACAGGCGGCGACGGGGCGTCTTGATCTCTTGTGTGGGTCGCTCTATGCTGCGCCCCGCAAAAGAAAGGTCGTCTTGGCCTGTTTGCATGATGTGATCCTCTCTTTCTAAGGAGTCTTTGATGACCAGTCCACAAGTCCAAAGCAACACTCTCGAACAACGCGCAAAGTTTGTTATGCTCGGAAGTGCCGGTGTGATCGTGTTTTTTGCATTGCTGTCTTGGTTGCTACCGCCGATCTCTTGGTTAGGCGGAGTGGCAGATCACAGCGCGCCACCCGCCAAAACAGCCCCCAAGAAATAAGTCCGATCCATCGAAGAAACAAGCGTCTAGGGCTTTGTGTGATGCGAGGAGCGACGGGGGATCAAGAGCAGGAGAAGCAAACCAAACAAAAAGAACAAATGCTCCGAAGAGGCGGGTGCAGGGGCGTGACAACCACAACCACGAGCGGTTGAGCCGTCGATGCACTTTCCGGCTTGGCAGATCTGTGTGGCGACACATTCTTGATCGGTTTTGCAGGCTGTGTTGGGGGTAGTGGTTTTGCGCGGCCAGCAAGCGGTTTTGTCGATGCAGTCGTAATCTGCGGGGCATTCGGCGCGTTCGGTGCATCGGGTCGAACAGCGATTTTCACCGTTGAGGGTGACGCACAGTCCGCTTTTGCAGTCGTCAGGGCTTTTGCAATCTTTCTCGCCGATCTCTTTTTTTGCACCGCAAGGACGGTCACCATCTTTGCAGTCTTCGTCGATGCCGTTGCCGCAGATCTCGGTGGCGTTGGGATGGATGTTGGGGTTGTTGTCGTCGCAGTCTTGGGGGCCTGTGCAGGCAATACCCACGCCGAACCCATCGCCGTCTTTGTCTTCGCAAGCGGTGGGTGTACCGCAACCTTCGTCGACCGCGCCGTTGCAGTTGTCATCGACGCCATTTGCGCAGATCTCGGATGCTGCGGGCAAGACTTCGCCTTGACAAGTTCCCCATTTTCCGCCTTGGCAGGTTTGCTTGCCGGCTTTGCAGGGGCCGACGTTCACGCGGTCGATCGGGCCTGTGAAACATTCTTGTGTTTGCCCATCGGTGCATTGGCCGGTCGTTGCGCAGCCTTCGTCGACTTTGCCATCGCAGTTGTCGTCTTTTCCGTTGTCGCAGATCTCTTGGGCAGAGGGGGCCACTTCACCGATACAAGCAGACCAGACGCCGTTGGTGCAGATCTGGATACCTTCTTGGCAGGAGCCGATGCCGAGGGTTCCTGTGGGGCCGCTGTAGCATTGGCGGCTGAGTTCTTCGTCGACTTGGCCGTCGCAATCGTTGTCTTGTTTGTCGCACTCTTCGTTGGTGGGGGTGACGCTGCCTTCGCAAGCGCCCCACTTTCCGTTGCTACAAGTGCGCTTTCCTTCTTTACAAAGTCCCTTGCCACGGGCTTCTGCGGGGCCTGTATAGCAGGCTTGGGTTTGACCTGCGGAGCATTCGGGGGGGGGAGGCGGAGCGCCACCACAGTCCGAACAATCGGCATAATACGCAGAGATCCAACCTGTTTTGCCGTTGTGCGTGATCTTGAACCAGTTGGTGTTTCCGAAGATATCTTGCCCTGTGTTGGTGCGGGCTTCGACTTTGAGACAGGCTCCTTCGGGGACGGTGCCGACGGCGGGTTGGCTGGTATTGGAACTGGGTCGGATATTCAGATCGCCCCCGCCAAGTCGGGCGGTTTTGATGTAGTCGCAGGTCGGGGGAGGGGGCGGAGGGGGTGTGGTTCCGCCCTTGCATTGGGTGGATGGGTGGCCGAGGTAGGGGCCGCGATCCACCCAGTCGCTATTGAGAAAGGGATCGCGGCTTGTCGAATTGACGTTGACTTGAAAGTGCAGGTGGGGGCCTGTCGAACAACCGCTAGAGCCCACAAGCCCCAATTGATCGCCGCATTTGACTTGTTGTCCGACTTTGACTTTTACGCTGCCTTTTTTCATGTGGAGGTAGTAGGTTTGTTTTCCGTCAGCGTGGCGGATACGCACATAGTTTCCGTTGCAAGGGGAACAACTGCCTGAGGTGCAGCGGTCAGCTTGCCCGTCACTTGCTGCATCGACCGTCCCATCGGCCCCTGCGACGATCCACACGCCGTTGTCCATTCCGGGAAAACCGCCGATCCCATAATCGCTGCCGCTGTGGTTGTCGTAGGTTTTCTTGCCGCCGTTCCAATCTTTCATCGTGCCGCTGTTGCGGTCGTTGTCGCGGTAGGCTGTGATATACGTCCCGCTGGTGGTCATGGGATAACGAAATTGCGTTTGCGCCCAAGCCGAAGAAGTGCTTGCAAGCCACAAACTCCCGAGAAGAACAAGAGAACGCATCATCGCTCGACCTCCAAAAAAACAGTGCCGCGATCACAACAGGCCGCATATCGGGGCGGTTGAGGACGGCGAGGTATATTGTGTGGTGTGTAAGATGGTGGGATCACGGCCGGTCTCCGTCGTGGTCTGGTGCAGATCGCCTTCGCTGCCAGAGAATCCCGAACAACAACATCAACCAAAACAGCGAAAAATGCGGGGTCGAAGTGGCCTCGCAACCGCATCCTGTTTTGGCGTCTTTGCTGCAAAATCCGCGATCACAGCGTTCTGCTGTAGGGCAATCTGTATCTTTTTGGCAGGCTTTGGGAAAATCACTCGGGGGGATCTGGCGTTTTTCAGAGGGCCAACAGGCTTGACCTTGTGCGCAGTCGTAACCTGCGGGGCAGTCGACGCGTTGTTTGCAGGATTGTGAGCAACGATACACGCCATCGAGGCTGACACAAAAGTTGGACGTGCAGTCTTCGGGTTTACGGCAGCCTTCTTCGCCGATGTCGAGCTTTCCGCATTGTGCGTCTCCGTTTCGACAATCATCGTCTTTGCCGTTGCCACAGATCTCGGCAGCACCGGGATTGACCTCTTTGTCGTTGTCATCGCAGTCTTGGAGACCTTTACAGCCTGAACCGATGCCGTATCCGTCTTTGTCGTTGTCTACGCAGTCGCCCGGTTGGGGGGGAGTGCAGTTGTCATCGACTTTTCCGTTGCAGTCTTCGTCGATCTGGTTGTTGCAGACCTCTGGTTTGGGCAGAACTTCGCCTTGACAAGCGCTCCATTGGGCAAATTGGCAGGTTTGTGTGCCGATCTTGCACGCGCCGACTTCTTTGGTTTCGGGTGCGCCTGTATAACAGGGGCGTGTCTCACCGTTGTTGCAAGTGGTGGACGTTCCACAGCCTTCGTCGACTTGGCCGTTGCAATCATCGTCGATCTTGTTGTTGCAAGTTTCAGCGGTCGCAGGGAGGACTTCATCGTTGCAAGCGCCCCATTTTCCGAGGGTACAGCTTTGTGTGCCACCTTTGCATCGTCCCACGCCGTTGGTGTTGGCGGGGCCTGTATAACAGGGGCGGTTGACTCCGTCGTCGATCTGGCCGTTGCAATCGTTGTCGATACCGTCGCAGGTCTCGGTAGATCCGCCGCCTGAGGTGCGGCATACGAGTTTTCCGTTTTCACAGCGCAAGGTGCCTTGACATCCGCTGTCTGTGCATGAAGCGCCCGCTCCGGGATCACCTTCATCCACTTGGCTATCGCAGTTGTCGTCTTTTCCGTTGCAGGATTCGGTGGTGGGTTTGACCTCTCCTGTGCAAGCGCCCCATTTTCCGCTATTACAGCTTTGTGTGCCAGCTTTGCAGAGGCCGACACCTTTTGTCGCGCTTGGGCCGGTGTAGCAGGGTTGGGTTTGGCCCGCGCTGCATTCTGGAGGAGGGCCACCACAATTGCTGCAATCGGCGTAGCATCCCGAAACCCAGCCCGTCACGCCGCTGTAGCTGATCTTGTACCATGTTTTGATGTTAGTGCAGGCACCGGATACGTTGATATTTTCGCCGTTTGGCTCGGTCTGAAGAACTTGTAGGCAAGTTCCTTCGGGGACAGCGCCCGTTGCTGCTTGGCTGGTGTTGGGTTGGGGACGGATACGCAACGTCGAACCACCGAGGCGAGTGGTCATAATGTGCGTGCATTGGGCCGAGGCTTCGGTCGGCATCCACCAAAAGCCCAAAAGCCCGAAGAGAAGGGCAAACAACGAACGTATCCACATAACGCGCTATCCTTGTGTGATAAAATCCTTGTGTGCAGCGTGGTGCTGCCTTGTTACATCGTTGGCTATCCTAGCCGCAAAGCGGTAAGATGGCAACGCCTTTGCATTTTCGGGGCGTGTGTGGGTCGGTGTGAAGCGGCTTTTGGCGAGAGCGGCCAGCCTTCCAAGCAGCGCACTCTATGCACCGACCTTGCTTTCGGCTATACCCTAATTTCTTTGTGGTTCGCGTTGTTTCGGTGGGAGCGTTGTGCAAAAACAATGGATGCAAAGTGAGAGGGCTGATGAAGCGGAGAATACGTCATCTGCGAGACGCGTGTTGTTTGTTGTTGTGGTTGGGGCTGATGAGTTGTACCGCTACGCAGTCCCAATGCCAAAGTTGCACACCGCAACGCCCCGATGCTGTGCCGCGTGTGATGCTCACCAACAGCGAAGGAAAAGAGATCACCGTACTTGTTGAGCTTGCGTGCGATGATCCAACGCGCCAACAAGGCTTGATGTATCGCAAGATGCTTGCCGAGTACGGCGGGATGTTGTTCATCTTTCCTCGCGACGAATACTTGAGTTTCTGGATGAAAAATACCCAGATCCCGCTCGATATGATCCACATCAGCCAGAGCAAAGAGATCGTTGGGATCGTCGAAAATGCCAAGCCCTTCGACGAAACACCCCGTGGTGTGGGCGTAAGCGCACGATATCTGTTGGAGGTCAACGCCTTCTTTAGCAAAACGCACAAGATCGCACGCGGTGATCGTGTTAAGTTTCTCGATATCCCCGACACCTGCGGACGCGATTGAAAGCACCGACCATCGAAGATGTCGGTGTGTTCGGCGGCATCGAAGATGTCGGTGTGTTCGGTGGCGTATAGGAGTTACGCCGTTGGGCTTGTTTTGTGGGGCTCCACCCCACGCCCCGCAAGGGAGCGCGGCCCGCTTGACCCCGTATCGGCGAAGAGATCATGGGCTTTTCAACACAACAGCACTGTCGCTTGGGCGTGCGCGAACACGGCTTTTTTTGGCAACGAACGGTACCTGAAAGAAATGACACCTTGCGATACGAGCGCAAGATTCGATAGATCGGAGCAATGCTTTGCAGAACAAGTACACCCTTACAAGATGGCGATGGATGCGTGGATGTTTGTTTTTGTGTTGTGCGGTTTGGGCGGTGCCTCTGCTTGGTTGTGAACGTGCGGTGCAGACCTGTCAGCAGGACGCGGACTGTAAAGCGGGTGAGCGTTGCGCGGAGCAAAAGTGCATCGCAAGCAGCGATGGCAGCGTAGAGAAAGACACCGAAGCCGTCCCCGAAGGGAGCGAACAAAACACACAGCCCGAACCGCCGCCGTGGCCTGATCAGGTCTGGCCGGAACCTTCGGTAGAGCGGCCTGATCGGCTGATCCCCCCCGAAGGATCGACCCCCAAAGAAGGCCAACGCAAGATCGGCCAAAGCTGCGATCCCGCTCGCACCGCGCTTTCTCAAGATCGTTGCGAAAAAGACGGGGTGTGTGTCTTTGATCTGCGCCCATCGGTGGGGGTCTGTCGAAAGGCTTGTGAGCCCAATGCCCCGTCCTGTCAAGCCGATCAAGCCTGCGAGGTCGTCTTGGATGCTGAAACCAACCAGCCCACCCGCCATGCTTGTCAGCCTACTGTCGAGGCCAACGAGCCTTGCCGTCATGGCTTGGCTTGCCCCAAAGATCACTTGTGTGCGCGTCTTTCTGAAGTCAGCACAGGCGTTTGTTTGCGGCGTTGCGCTGCGGCTGCGGATTGTGCGGCTTCAGGAAAACAAGGTTGGTGTGGAACGGTGGCCCCTCTTTCTGACCCTGCGCAGAGTGTCAACGCATGTGTGATCCAGTCGGATGGTGCGGGCGCACCGTGTTCGGGGCCGCGCTTGTGTGGAACGGGACTTCGCTGTATCGGCGATAACCTCAACAAGCGCTGCCGAAAAGGATGCGATGGCGGAACGCCTTGCGCAACAGATGAAACCTGCGTTCCTTTTCGCAACAGCCGAGGCGAAGTGCTATACTCGCTTTGCCTCCCCGAAGTGCAAGAGAATTTACCTTGTGATGCGACGGTGCGTTGCGCACAAGGGCTGTCGTGTGTTTCTCTGCCAAACAAAGCCCAAGTCTGCCTAAAAGATTGCAAGGCCGACGAAAAAGTATGCAACGCCCAAACCGAGAGTTGCTATGTGTGGGCAACGGATCGCAAGGCTTGTTTTCGCAAAGAAGTTCCGACGGGCGGGTCTTGTGATGGTGGAGCGCTTTGTGCCAAAGGGCTTTCATGCCTTGGCGAAACGCCGGTCGGCCCGTTCTTTTGCCTTGCGCCTTGTCAGCAAGAAAGCGATTGTCTCGCAGGGCAGGCATGCTTGCCTTTTGGATCGCAAGGGCAGCGTTTTTGTTCGGCAAGTTGCGCCAACGGCCCTTGCCCGACTCCCCTTCAATGCGATGCAGATCGTTGCCAACCCGTCCCGACACAACTGGGAGAGCGCCCTCAAAACGAAGTGTGTACGCCTTCGCCGCTTGCGCCAGCCAAAGAGCGTTGTCAGCGCGGCTTGCATTGTATCGTGACAGGTGATCAAGGCCGTTGTTTTCGGCCCTGTAATCCACAAGCTCCCGCACCTTGCCCGGGTCCGATCGCTTGTGTGTGGTTTGCAGAGGCCGCAGCCTATGTTTGCGGAGGAACGGATGCGAATACTTGCGATCTTTCCAAAAGCTCGTTTTGTTCGGCAGATTCACGTTGTGTTCGCAAACTCTTCGTAGAGTCGGGGCGTTGCGTGTATTCTCCAAAACAGCCGCAGGATGGGCTTTGTCTTGACGAAACGCTCCCTTGCGAACCAGCGTTTCGCTGTGCGGGTGATCCTCTTACTCCCTATCGCTGGCGTTGTCGTGCCGACTGCGACAAGGCAACGGGAGCCTCTTGCACGAGCGGTCAGAAGTGCCTCGACTTGGGGCAAGGTCAGGCTTGTTTTGCGCCTTGCTCGAACGGGGCTTGTTCCCCAAACAGCTTGACTTGCGAAGAAGTGCAAGGGCAATCGGTCTGCCTGTGATCTCTTTGCAAACCATCAAGCGAAGCCAAAGGAGCGGATGATGCGCGAGGAGCGGCCTGCTTTTTCCAATAATGCTGTTCGACTGCCCGAGATCACGACCGAGCTGATCCAGTCGAAACTACGGGACAGTCCGATCGTCGATCCTGAACTCGCCCCGCTGATGGAGCAGATCCACCTACGCCCATCAGCGGTCTTATTGCCGCTACTTCGAGTCGATGCGTGTTGGCATATCCTTTTTACGCGCCGCAGCCAGCGTGTTTCTGCGCACAAAGGCGAGATCTCTTTCCCGGGCGGGCGTGTGGATGCCGAGGATCCACATCCCGAAGCTGCGGCCTTGCGCGAAACTCACGAAGAGATCGGCGTCCCCACCGAGCAGATCCGTATCTTTGGCCGCTTGCCTGAATCCTTTAGTATCGCAGGTTATCGAATCTCGCCGTTTGTTGGACTTCTTCAGCCCCAACACCCGTTCGTTCCCAACCCTTACGAGATCGAAGAGATCTTCACCGTTCCACTTCACGAACTCGTTGCCCCGGGTATCTTGCATCTTTACCACCGCGTGCGAGTCGGCGAACACGAACATGAGGTCTACGTCTTTCGTTGGCGCGAAACGCACGCGATCTGGGGAGCGACGGCACGCATCTTAAAAACGTTTTTGGAACAAGTCTTTGGCTCTCTGCTTGTCGAATCGACCGCTTCGCCCAAGATGCTCGAACTTCCGGCAGAGATGCAAGCACGCCTCTTCTGGCAAAGTCCCTCGAACCTACGCGGACATCACCCGTCTCGGTCTGCCCGCGCCTTGGACCCGAGCAGCGAGTAGATCGATGCCCCAATACGACGAAGATCCACAGTACGAAAACACAGACTTCGACGCCACGCACTTCGATACTGCGAAAAAGGCGGACCCATCTGCTTTTGTTCCTCCCGCGCAGATCGCTGGACGGGCGTACCATCTCCCTGAGATGGACGAGACCAAAAGCCTCGATATACCGCCATCTGCAAAACCTTACGAACTGACCGACGAAGAAACCTTGGGGCTTGATCCTGCGACTCGTTCGCTTGGACACGCCCTTGGTTTGACAAAACTCGAAGGGACATCACAGTCTGCCGGGATGCACATGACCGATGCTCGTGCAAAACAGCCGCTTGAAGAGATGCAACTTGCCGATGCTTGGGCAAGATCTGCTCCCCCTCGCTCGACACCCTCTCACGCTGATGGATGGCCGCCCTCCGCCTCGAACAAGCCCACTTTGCCCGATGCTCCGCCTCCTCCAAACGCTGTTTCGGATCTGTCCGGGATGGAACTCCCTGATGCTTGGGCGAGGCCACCCAAACGCCACGAGACACACGCTTACGGCGATGCGCAAGGCCAGATGGTCGCCGAAGAGCCTGTGATATCGACCTTCAAAGATTCGCGTCATCGCGCAGCTTTTGATGCTGAATCGCCCCGAATGACGGCGTCTTCGGATGCCAACGTATCGCTTGCGGTGCAGATGCGTGGCGACGAAGTCGGATTGGGCGGTGGATTTCGTTTGGCTTTGGGATCGATCTTGTTCCTTTTGGCCCTTGCGATCGTGGCTTTGAGCGTCATGATCTTTCGTGAGCTTCAAAAAGAAGCACCGCCGCCACCGCGCCCGCGCATCGATCCTGCTGTTCTCGCCAAACAAGAGAAAACAAAAGACGAAGCAATGCACCAGCGGCGTTATTTGTTGGCGGTGGAGGCTGCGCGCCAAGCGCGTTGGGAGATCGCCTTGCGCAGTTTTCGTGTTGTCGCACAAAGCACCGAAGATCCCGCAACTAGACGACGCGCCCAAGCCATCCAAGCCTACGCAGAACGCGAGATCACGGCCCAAAGCACGCTCGCCGCTGCGCGTTCTGCATACAACGGCAGCCGCTACAGCGAAGTCTTCCATAAACTCGCGACCATCCCACCCGATACACAAGTCCGTAAACAAGTGACTCGATTGCGCACGCAAACCCGAACTGCCGCCTTCCAAAACACCCTCAAAAGCCTCACCCGACTGCGCAAACGCAAACGCTTTGCCTCCGCCAAAAAACTCCTTGCCACGGCCCTTGCGCTCGACCCTTCGTACAAAGCCCTTCGCCGCGAATACGCCTTGCTTTCGCGTGTACTCAAACGCCCCGCAACAAAGTGCCGCTCAGCCTGCAAACGCCGCCATCGCGGAAAAGCCCGACAGTCTCGCCGTCAACGCTGTATCCAGTCCTGCGACGCTTCTTATTCCCTCGCGCCGCTGCCCTCTGTCATCCCCCCATCTGACGAGCTTTCAGGTATGGCGCGCTTTGGCAAGGCTCTGCTCAAAGAACCCGGCCTCTCCGTCCCCGACCTTCCGCCCACCCACACACCTACGGCGGCGCTTCCTGCGATACCTTCTTCGCAACGCCCCGATCCTTCCGCACAAAAGCTACAGACGAATACTTCTGCTCCCGCCCTCCTAGCGAATCCTTCGCCTTCCTGTGCGGACAAATGCAAACGCTCGCGCAATCGCCGTTTGCGACGACGTTGTATCTCTCGGTGTGTTGGTGTTTGTAAACGCCGTTGCCGTG
>CAUJFU010000152.1 GCA_963169055.1 Myxococcota bacterium | reverse complement strand
CCATATTTTCCTTGGTGCGGTCGGGTCCTGCATCCACATGACAATGACGACAGGTCATATTGCACAATTTTCCGACATTGATCTGGAATATCTCTAGCGTATTCGGTCGCAATGGCTGGTAACCTGCACTCGCCATAGCTGCATCAAAATCTCCACCAAACGGCAGTCCCGCCATCGGTAAAGCTTCGAGCGTCGCGATCTGGACGGATGCCGCAGCCAACGGCGAAGCACGCCGCAACAAACTCTCCAGCCGCTGCCCACGTTCGTCTGCTTTTGGCCCTTCCGATGATGCCAACGACACCGATGACACCGATGACACCGACGACACCGATGACACCGATGACACCGATGACACCGATGACGCCGATGACGCCGATGACGCCGACGACGCCGATGACGCCGACGACACCGACGACACCGACGACGCCGACGACGGATGCGTGACCGTATGCTCTCTTCCGAGCGAGGGGGGGGGTTTCCCTTCGCTGTTGCGTGGGAGTGAAGTGGTAGGTACCACACCAAAGCGTTCAAGAATCGACATCTTGGCTCCTTGCCAGATCACAGGCCAAATCCAACCTCACATCGAAGCCTTTTTGACATGATCAAGCATCTGCAAGCCGTGAATCAACGAAGCTCCCCCACGGATCGCCGTGGCGACGTGTACCGCCTCTGTCATCTGTTCGAGATCCGAGCCTTGCTTGAGCGATTCATGGCTGTAAGCGTCGATGCAATAAGGACATTGGATGGCATGGGCCACCGCCAACGCGATCAAAGACTTTTCCCGAGCAGACAAGGCCCCGTCTGCAAAGACTTCGCCGTAGTATTGGAAAAACTTGGCTGCCAGCTTGTCGTTGCCTTCGCTGATCTGACCAAAACGCGGAAGATGCTCGGGTTTGTAATAAGAGTTCTCACTCATCCAAAAGGGCTCCTTTTTTCTCCTCGACCAAGGCACCTAAAAATGCTTCCAACCTTGCACAGAGACGGCCTGAAGGCTGGTGTCAGTGCGTTCTAACAGATATCCATCTTGCGCACGAGTGATCTCTCCAATCCAAGAGACCGAAACATCGGCCTCTTGACGGAGTGCTTCTGCGATCGCCTGCTTTTGATCAGAAGCAGCGCAAAACAACAAGCTGTAATCGTCGCTTGGCGCAAACAGCGTTTCCAACAGCCCGCGTTTTTGCTCGATAGACCAACGTTTGAGCGTTTCGCTACAAGGAAGCTGCGTCTCGACCAGACGCGCCCCCACGCCCGAGGCTTTCAACAGATGATCGAGATCCGCCAACAGGCCGTCGCTTACATCGATCATCGCGTGGGCATACAACGAAAGTACCCGTCCAGCCGCCAAAGACACCGCAGGCTGGAGATACGACCGCACCAGCGGATGACAGGTCGCAAGATCAAGAGCCCGCCAGTCTTCGGGCGAAAACGCCTGCAAGATCGCCAAGCCAGCCGCCGAAGCTCCACAAGCACCGATCAGACCGATGCTATCGCCGATTTGAGCGCCGCTTCGACGCACGAGGTGCCCTGCCTTGGCTTGGCCGATCAGCGTGATATCAACAAACAACGGCCCCTCTGTGCTGGTGAGGTTTCCGCCGACGATCTGCACTCCTGTATCGGTGAAGGCTTCGATAAGCCCCCGATACAACGCCTCCACCGTCTCGGCCGCGATCTTCTCCGTCAGACCGAGACTCACAAGCGCCAAACGAGGCTGTGCGCCCATCGCCGCGATATCGCTCAAGTTCACAGCGGCGCAACGCCGCCCCAAACAAGCACTCAGATCGGCTCGCTCCAGCATCTGCGGAAAGAAATGACGCCCCATCACTTGCGCATCACAGGTCAACACCGCGTCTTCACCGAAGGTTGGACGCCAGATCGCGGCGTCATCGCCGATTCCCAGAGGCAGATCAGCGCGTGGACGTGATGCCCACGGCGCTTCGCACAGATGTTTGATTCGCTCGATCAGACCGAACTCTCCGATCTCTTTGAGTGTGGTCATCCCAACAGCCCTTCGAGTTCGTCAAGCAAAGCTCGAAAACGGTCCAAAGAAGATTCGATCGGAGCGGGTGTGGTGAGATCCACGCCAGCATCGCGCAAAAGTTCGAGCGGATACTTGGAGCCACCCGCTTGCAAAAAGTGGAGGTAGCGCTCGACCGCAGGCGGGCCCTCGTGCAAGATCTGTTGGCTCAACGCCGTCGCAGCGGCCATTCCCGTCGCGTACTTGTACACATAAAAGTTGTAATAAAAGTGCGGGATCCGCGACCATTCCCACGCGATCATCCGATCTTCGTCTTCCCATGCCACCGCATCACCAAAATACGTCTTGACCATCACTTCGTAGCGTCGATCCAGATCTTCGGCTGTCAGGGCCGCTTCGCCTTTTTCGACGGCTGCGTAGATATCGCGCTCAAACTCCGCAAACATCGTTTGGCGAAACATCGTCGAACGAAAATCATTGAGGTACTGATTCAACAGATACGCTCGGATCTTTGGGTCGGTGTTTTGTTGCAACAAAAAGTGCATCAGCAGTGCTTCGTTGGTTGTCGAGGCGACTTCTGCCACAAAGATCCGATATTCGGCGGTTTGGTAAGGTTGCGTGCGATTTGCAAGCGCCGTGTGCATCGAATGGCCCATCTCGTGCGCAAGCGTAAACACCGAATGCAGCGTGCCGTTGTAGTTATGCAGGATGTACGGCGAAGAATCATAGCACCCCGAAGAATAAGCCCCTGATCGCTTTCCTTTGTTTTCGTAACGATCGACCCAACCGTCAGAAAAGCCCTGCTGTGCGAGCTTTTGATACGCTTCTCCCAACGGTGCAAGAGAGGCCATCACCAGATCTTCGGCCTGTTTCCATTCGTAAGAAAGCTCCACATCCGAGACCAAAGAAACGGATGTATCGTAAAGATACATCTTGTCCAACCCCATCACCCGCTTGCGTAGCTGCATATAGCGGTAAAAATCCCCGAGACGACTGTGGATCACTTGGATCAAGTTGTCGTAAACGTCGGTCGATACGTTATCTGCAAACAACGCAGCCTCGCGTGCAGACGCATAATTGCGGGCTTTGGCTTTGAAAATGCCGCTTTTGACTTTGCCATCAAGGGCCGCCGCCATGCTATTTCGGCTGCCTTGAAATGTCCGATAATAGGCCGAAAAGGCTTCACGGCGTACATCGCGATCTTTGGATTGCAGCAGTTTTTGGTACGTCGCGTGTGACAGTTGTGTCTCTTTACCGCCGTCGCTATGGACTTTGGGGAAGCGCTCGGGAATCTCGATGTTGTTGATCATCCCAAAGATTTTTTCTGTTGCGGAGAGAGGTTCTTCTGCCATCGCAAGCAGACGCTCTTCGGAAAGCGTCAAGGTGTGTGGCTTACGACGCAAGAGGTCTTGCAGATAAACACGATATGGCACCAAGGCGGGATGTTCGATCCATACGCGCAAATGGTCCGCATCCATCGAAAGGATCTCAGGGGCCACATACGCCGTCGCGGTGGACAGTTGGTGATACAAGCTGCGAGCGCGCTCGTACAAGCCCTGCAACGCATGGTTGGACAGATCTTCGTCGTGCCGCAAGTGCGTATACACGTAGACTTTTTCCATCTTTCGATAACTTGCGAACATCATCGCAAGGGCTTGGCTCAAGATCTGCTCGCTTTCGCTCAATTTCCCCTTCCATTGGGCGACTTCCACGGGAAAGGTCGCGGCTGTCTGAAAATCCGCTTCCCACGCTTCAAGAGAAGCATACATCGGTTCAAGATTCCATTGTTCTTGGCGCGGGACGTCTTTGCGTTCTCGGATCTCGGACATCGGCAATTCCTCCAAAGGCGAACGAGCAGATGACTGTCGTGTGGTAGATGGTCGGCGTTACAAGGCTGCCGAGCGGTGGCATAGTGCGCAAGGCTTGGCAACGAAGCAAGAGGAGCACCCACAAAGGTCTGTGTTTGGCGGATTTTTTGTGAAGTGGCTTGTCAAGCAGCATTTGTGGTGGCATCTTTGCCCGCTCGGAAGGTCGGGCGTATCTTGCGCTCGGCCCGATCCCAAGGCAGACCCAAACAGAAGAGGAGCCGTTTTTACGATGGGGCGAATCTATAACTTTTATCCCGGACCTGCAGCCTTACCCTTGTCTGTTCTGCAAAAAGCCCAAGAAGCTCTGTTTGATTTTCGTGGCATGGGCGCTGGTGTGATGGAGATCAGCCACCGCTCTGCCGAGTTTGAAGCTGTCCTGCTCAGCGCCCAACAACGGCTCCAACGCTTGCTCGGACTCGACCCAAGCACACACATCTTGTTTATCCAAGGCGGTGCGCGCCTACAGTTTGCGATGGTTCCGATGAACTTCTTGCAAACAGCCGCCGCGTACATCGAAACAGGCAACTGGTCCGAAGGCGCGATCAAAGAAGCCCGTCGCGTGGGAGAAACCCGTGTCATCGGCTCTAGCGCAGATCGACAATACGCCTACATCCCGCCCTTCGACAAAAGCCAACTGCGTGGCGATGAAGACTACCTGCACATCACCACCAACAACACGATCTACGGGGCGCAGTGGCACACCATCCCCGACACAGGCAAGATCCCGCTGGTTGCGGATATGTCTTCCGATATCGCCAGTCGTCCTCACGACTACAACCGTTATGACCTGATCTACGCAGGCGCACAGAAAAACCTCGGTCCTGCCGGAGTGACGGTCGTCTTGGTCAAAGATAGTTTCGCACAAAAGGCCAACCGCAGCGACAAACTCTCTCCCATGCTGCGTTATCAAACATACATCGATAAAAACTCGCTCTACAACACACCTCCCGTCTGGAGCATCTTTATGCTGGATCTTGTTCTTGAATGGCTCGAAGACGAAGGCGGACTTGCGGAGATCGGCGCTCGCAACCAAAAGAAAGCTGAGATGTTGTATCGCTTTTGCGACGAACGGCCTGATTTTTACAAAGGCTGTATTGACCGGCCTGATCGCTCGTTGATGAACATCACCTTGCGCTTGCCGAGTGAAGAACTCGAGAAGAAACTGGTGGCCGAAGCCAAACAAGCCGGTTTTCTCGGACTCAAAGGACACAAACTCAGCGGTGGCATCCGCATCTCCAATTACAACGCCATCCCCGTCGAAGCAGCAGAAAAACTGGCTGGCTTCCTCGAAGAGTTTGCACGCAAAAACGCCTAAAATCCGCCGCAAAGCCCGCCTCGTCTCTTGCCCCACAATCACGGAGATATCTTCGCATGTTCGCACGGATCTTCTCGCAGCTTACCGCTGCTCGCGGCGACCACCCCCTACACTCCGCGACAACGCAGCCTTCACAACTACCTTCTCCGCATCCCAAAAGCCGATACAGCGGGTTCTTTTCGATGCTGGCACTTGGGTGGCTCGGCGTTTGTCTTTGTGCTTGCCAACTCCCCGACGAAGGTTTCGGGCGCATCGGCCCGATCAAACAGTGGGGACTCGATCTCAAGTCGGCGATCCACTCGCTTCCCGCTGTCGACCAAAACGGAAACCTCTACGTCGGGACGGCAGACGGTCGGTTTCTTTCCTTGACGCCTCGCGCAAGTATCCGTTGGGAGACCAAACTCGAAGGCATCGTCTTGAGTCCGTCGATCTCTCCTTCGGGCGTGCTGATCGTCAACACCCACGAAGGCTTTATTGAAGCCTTTCACCTCGATGGACGCTCGCTTTGGAAGCATCAGCCTCGCAAGTTGCTCTTTGGTTGCCCCCCTGCTTACGGCAAAAACGAAAAGAACCAAGAAGTCGTCTTTACGGCGGGTGATCTGGTTTTGGTGGCTTACACAACGCAAGACGGCAAACCCTACGTCTTAGGCAAAGATCTGCCCTTGGTGTATACTTGCCCTTCTGTTGGGCCTGATAACACCTTGTATTATGGCGATCGCGAATATGTCTATGCTTGGGACATCAAAACAAAGACAGAGCGTTGGCGTTATTTCTTTGGCAAACGCACTTCAAGTCCTGCCATTGATCGCGCAGGAAACCTGTATTTCGGCACAACGGATGCGCGCCTTGTCAGCCTCACCGCCCAAGGACGATTTCGCTGGCATTACCTCCCGCCCGATATCGCGAAGACTTGGAAGCCCGCCTCTCGACCGACCTCCCGCAGCGCCACCTCCCCCACAGACGAACTCCCCAAAGTACTCAGCAAAGAACAACTCCGCGAACAATTGATGAAACGCATCCAAGAGATGATGAAAAAACGCGCAAGTACCCGCCCTCCCGGCTTACAAAAAGCACCACGCCCACCCACCCACCTTTCCCCTTATCAAAAACTTCCTGCCTTTGGCTCCGCTGCCAAACAAGCCTACAAAAAGATTTTCCCGATGACTTGGCCGACCCTCCGACCCGATGGCGAGATCCTCACCGTCCGACACGACAAAGGCACCTACATCATCACCCCCCAAGGACTATTGCGAAAGTTTATCAACCAAACCGAAGGCTCTTTCCGTGGCCGCCCACTGATCGACCGCGAAGGTCGTTTTTTCCTCGGCTCACGCGCCGCCCTCTTTTACGCCTACACCCCCGACGGTAAACTTGCTTACGACTTTTTCACGGGCGGCGAAACCATCACAGGCGCAGCCTTTTCTCCCGACCAAAACACCGTATACTTCGGCACCATGAGCGGCCACCTCTACGCACTCCACGCCCAAAAACAAAAATAGCTTTCCTTCGCCTCCCCCGATAGGACTTACGCAGTTGGATGGTTTTTGTGGGACGCTGCTTGACTTTTTGTGGGACGCTGCTTGACTTTTTGTGGGACGCTGCTTGACTTTTTGTGGGGTTTCACCCCACGCCCCACAAGGGAGCGCAGCTCCCTTGACCCCGTATAGAGCGGGGCAAGAAGACGTTTTTCAAACCAACGGCAGCACCGCTTGGAATAGCGCGAACGCGGGGGGATTTCTGAGAAAGGCGTTTTTGGGCGAATCAAAAATACCAGAAAAAGTTGATCGTTGGGAGAGGAAGAAAAGGTAGGGTTGTTTTCGGATCGAAGTTATAGACAAAGCTTACGCCTGCTGTAAAAGAAAAGCCATTTTCTAACAGAAAATGCACTCCGAGATCGAAGTGCAACACAGGCTCAGGAAACGATGCGCTCAACACACCCGTCCAACCTTTCAAAGGCATCATCATGCCGCCGCCGATATATGGAGACCACGCAAAGCTGCGCAAAGGGATGACGCGAAACGAGATATCAAGAGACGGAGAAAGCGGAGCGAACGTCACCACAGGATTGATCAGGCCCCACAACAAAAGGCTGACTTGAATTCCTCCCAGACCTTCGATGCCTGCGCTCAGTCCCGCTCCAAGGTTCCAAACACGCTGCTTGCGAGGCAACCATAGCGGCGCAGAAGGCTTTGTAAGATCGTGTGTTTGAAGCTGTTTGTACTGGGCCACAAACTTGGGATCTTCGAGCAGCCTCGGATCTTCTTTAAGGGCACGTTGATAAAAGCGCCGCTGTTGGGGTGCGTCGCCTTGTTTGGCGTATCGCTCCGCCATGCGCAAATAAGCGCGTGCGAGATAATAACGCAGCAACGGTCGTGTTGGATTGTTCTTTCGGGCTTTTTCGAGGGCCTCGATCGCCGAAGGGATCTCGCCCTTTTGATAAAACTGCACACCTTCGCGGAGATCCGCCTCAATCGTCGAGGGGACACGTTCTGCACACGGATCGGGCGAAGAGAGATCCAACAAGGCAATGGTTCCTCCAACTGACTCCGCAAGACGCGGGGGTGGGCAAGGCATCGCATGAACGCGCCAAGGCATCCCCCACACACAAAGGCCCAATATCCCCCCCAGACAGAAGCCCAACATCCCCCAAAAAGCGGCAGAAAGAGAGACGCAACGTGGGGATGGGTGGCCGAAGAAGGCTCCGCCAAGCAGCGGAGTGTGGGGTGGAGTCCCACAAAAACCATCCCGAGGCATCAGTCCTATGTAGATTCGGCGCAACATCACGTGCTTTGCTCTCGTACCTGTGTGCTTCTCGAATATCGCGATCCCATCGGATCGATCGCAGACCTGTTTTCTCAAAGCGCCCTCTTTCCCATGCGCCGCATTGCACAAACAAGGCCACCGACCCACCCATCGTCCTCGGTTAGCCTGATATCCTTTCCTTTGCGCCGCCAACTTAGCACACATTCGCCGCTGCACGTCAACAAGTCACAGCGGCCTGTATCTGAGATTCACACCAAGACACGCAAGACCACACCACAGCAGGCGCGCAAAAGAACCCAAACAAGATCATAGATCGGATCGCAAAGAACCCCGTTCCAAGCATCCGCTGTGATCTCTTCGCCCCTCTCGGAGTCAAGGGGGCAAAGCTCCCTTGTCGGGTCTGGGGCCACGCCCCATAAAATAAATCCAACGGCTTCACGCCTAAACCTCTAAAAGAAAAAAGGATTTTCGATGAAACGAGCATCGCTGCTTACTCTATTATTAAGTCTTTGTCTCTTTTTTTTGCACGCTTTTTTCTTTACGAGAGCCTACGCACACCAGCCCAAAGCTTTTCCTTGTTTGAGCGTTGTACCCGGGCAATCCATCGGAAGCGTGCGGATCGGCATGACGCTGCAAGAACTCCATCAACTCAAAAAGCATGGCGTCTCTGTTCACCTAGAACAACCGAGCCTTTCGCATATCTATCTTGTCTCGAAGCTGCGTGTCATCTTGACGCAAACAGCCAACCCAACAGTTCGATTCATTGACGCGACCATCCACCCCGCTGATCAAAATTGCGTACAGATCGATGACAAGATCATCCATCCCGCTCGAAACTGGCTGCATACCGCTGCAACCTACGGAAGATGCGAACCTATCGAGAGGCGAACCGGTGGAAACGCCATCTCTTGCGCAAACAAGGGCATGATGCTGCTCAAAAGCCGCAGCCCGGGCTTTCGGATCACTGTATCGCCAACCACTCGCTCCATCCAACATCCCCGATGTGACGGGTATGTCCAACGCGGCGTTGGCATCGCCGCTCACGAACAATGGACTCCCGCCTTCCCAAATTTTCCGACAGAGTGGGCACTGCAACAAGGAAAAACGTATTGCATGGATCATCTTCTTCTCAGCACCCAGACCACCCCCTCACAGATCCCGACAATGGGCGAATGCACAACCCTACGCCGAAGGGGCGGAAGCATCGTCTATTGCAACCACTCTGGCCTAGCCTTGTTTTTTGCAGGCCCCCACGCAAAGCTCGAACGCATCGTCCTTTACCATCAAAGCCACCTCCCGCTTTCGATCCACTACCCACCCCAGATCAAGAAATAGCTCCGCACCCCGCCCCTCTGGTTGACGTCGTCTTGCAAGAAGTAGACACTCAGCAAAAGCGATCGTGTTGTTGTACTGCAACAGTAATCTGCAAAACCCCACCCTTCCGCCATCATAGAAGGAGCGAAGATGCGATATCTCACGTTTTTGTTTGGATCGTCTCTTACTTTATTCTTGTCTTTCTCTTGGCTTGGATGCGACCCGATGCCCCCCAACGAGGCCACCCAACAAGAGACCACGTCTTCTCAGGAAAATAGCCGCGAATCCTCTCAAGAACAAACCACCCCCAACGAGATCTCGAACCCACCCGACGGAAGCAACGAGCCGATCACGCCACCACCCGATGGAAGCAACGAACCGATCACGCCACCACCTGACGGAAGCAACGAACCGCTCACACCCGAATCTGACGAACCCACCGAGCCTTCGGGAACCGAAACGTCCAACGACAGATCTCCCGAACCTCTCATGGAGGCTGCAAACGAGGCCACCCCCGAAACAGCCGCAGAAGCGTCACCCGAACTCGCACAAGAAACCACCCCCGAAACGACCCCAAAGATCCCCACCCAAGCCCTGCTCGGACCGATCGTTCAGATCGGCAAACCCATCCTACCCTACTCACCTTCGGGAATTTATGGTCAAAACCCCCAAATCATCGGGATATCACGCGCAGATGGAAGCATCGATGTGGCTTGGCTTGACCAAACCTCTCCTTCCCCGATCTTCATCACGCACATCCGCCCCGACAGCAACGGATACAAAGCAGCTTGGCATCTCAAGTCCCATTCCCTCGGATTGCTCGCTGGTTTTGCACGCACAGAAAACGATCACTTCCTCGTCCTCACAGCGATCAAAGAGGATATCGGTCGCAACACAACCCCCAACAAGCAACATCGCGACAAGATCTTGCAGTTGGTTCGGTTGGATGACGAAGGCAAGCAGACCTACCAAACCGAGATGCGCACAGATCTGTTTAAAGCAACGGAACTCCCTGTATACGAACCGCTTTCCTTTGGTACAGGGCGACTGGCCTACGGAAACAACCGCTTTTTGATCCACATCGCCCAACGCACAGAATACGATGCAGCCGTCAGCCAACGCCATCAGATCGCCAGCTACATCTGGGGGAACGCCACCACAGGGCTTCTGACGGGCCGGATGCAAGGGATTAGCCACTCTTTTCAACAACGCCTTCTTTTCGATGGGACGGTCTTTATCGGAAGTGCGCTAGGTGATGCTTCGCTGCGTGGGATCTCCATGCGAAAGTTCTCCAACCAAACCCAACACCTCGGTGTCAAAACCGCTTTTGCCGTCAAAGGCGGAAGCCAAGACACAGGGGGCGGATACAACAACACCTTCTCACGCCACGGCCAGATCGCTGTGGGCGACAAAGGTTATGCCTTGTTGTTTTCAACGGAAAATTCGGACGTCTACCTCAATGCAACCAACGCTGCACGCAATCTTGCCTTTTTGCACATCGTCAAAGAATTTCAGTCCGCCAAGGCCCCCGATGGAAACAGCTATAACGTCCATATCACCGACACTTCCGCCAGCAACCCCAACACCAAAACGCTGGATGTGGCGATCAAAGATTATTGGGGCAAAACCTTTGCGGGGAAAAACAAAGATATCGCTTGGCTCACGCAGTACACCACATCGACCGAACACGCCGAATGTCCGAAGATCGTGCGCGTTGGAACCAACCGCTATCTCGTCGTGTGGGAAAAATGGACCAACGGACAGCACACATCGAGCTTTGCGATGTTGGTGGATGAGTACGGAAACACGCTCAAAGCCGCCAAAGATATCGGAAAGCTGCGGCTGCACAAAGACGATGATGCGTTTGCGCTTGGGGACAAAGCTGCGTGGGTGATCGGGGCCACAAACCCCGCAAGGCTCGTCTTGATCACCGTAGACCAAAATCTCACACCGAGATCGTACGACATCCCCTAACGATTACAGATCCGTTTTTTCGAGAAATGCGGGAGGGATCGGTTCGGAAAGGAAGTGTTCTTGATCGGGTTGAAAGAATTTGACACCCGAATCATGGGCCTTTTCAGCATGGATGCGCAAAATAAGAGGATGGGGGGTGTAGCGACGGGCAACCGAACGGGCACGCTCCAGCTCGATCGTCAGATGGACATATTGACGCTGCATCGGCAAAAGTCCGGTCTGTTGGATCTTTTGCCATGCTTCGGGGGTGGTGCCATGGTACAAAAATACGGGTGGGGCGGCTTCTTCGTAGACAATCGGAGTCACTTTGCTGTGGCCATAAAAAGCGCGGATCTTCCCATCGATCCGCTCAAATCGCTTCTTTCCATCTTTGTCGCCTGCCAAGACTTCGTCGAGATCATCCTGTGTAAAGCGCTTGCCATAACGATCTTCGACACAACACCAAACCGCATCGAAGTCTGCAAAACCTTGATCATCCAAGACCAGACCGAATTCTTCGGCACCATGACGCAAAAGGAAAGAAAGAAATTTGGAGAGTTGAAGCGTGGGTTTCGACATGAGAAATCCTTTGTAAAAGCCCTGTAGATCAAGAAGATCAAAGGCATGTGGACCGTAAACAGTGGATCAAAAAAGCCTGTGTTCGCGCCTGATACGCCACTGTTATCCTCGAACAGTTGCGTTGCTTGACGGTGTGAGTCTAGGATAGGTTTGCAGGCACCAGAGAAATCTTTGGTTTGTCAAAGATCGCCAGAGAAAAAACGCCGATTCTTCGGCTCAAACGGAGATATTGTTTGATGAAGTTTACGCAAGAGCACCAGATGTTTCGCCAAAGTGTACGAAAGTTCGTGGAAAACGAGATCAATCCGTATGTGGACGCATGGGAAGCTGCCGAAGAATTTCCATCGCACGATCTATTCAAAAAGATGGGTAATCTGGGCTTTTTGGGTGCATCTTACCCAGAAGAGTACGGTGGATTGGGCCTCGACTATTCTTACAACGTCGTTTTGGCCGAAGAGATGGCGCGGATCAAGTGTGCGGGCGTTCCGATGGCGATCGCTGTTCAAACCGATATGGCGACACCGGCGTTGGCGGCATTTGGCAGCGATGAACTCAAGCGAGAATTTTTGGCTCCTGCGATCCGAGGCGAGATGGTCGCTGCGATCGCGGTTTCGGAGCCGGGGGCGGGTTCGGATGTTGCGGCGATCGCAACACGCGCAGACAGCGACGGCGACGACTACGTGATCAACGGCAGCAAGATCTACATTACGAACGGCTGTAAAGCGGACTGGCTGTGTTTGTTGGCGCGCACGTCACCCGGGACGGGCTTTCGGGGGATGTCGCTGATCGTGGTTCCCACCCAAACCCCGGGAGTCATCGTCAGCCGCAAACTCAAAAAGATGGGCAATCTATCGAGCGATACGGCGGAACTGCATTTTGAAAATGTGCGTGTTCCCAAACGCTACTGTATCGGGGAAGAAGGGATGGGCTTCATCTTGCAGATGCAGCAATTCCAAAAAGAGCGATTGATCGGATCGATTATGGGGGCCGAAGGGGCCGAACAGATCGTGCGCATGACGATCCGCTATTGCAAAGAACGTAAAACGTTCGGCCAACCGCTGATCGACAACCAATGGATCCACTTCCATATCGCTGAATTATTGACGGAGATCGAGTGCTTGCGACAGCTCAACTATTCTTGTGCGCGGCGGTTGATTGAAGGCGAAGACGTCACCCGCGAAGTCTCGATGGCAAAGCTCAAAGCGGGTCGGTTGGTTCGCCAAGTCGCCGACACTTGCATGCAATTTCACGGTGGGATGGGCTATATGGAAGATTATCCGATGGCCCGCTATTACCGCGATGCGCGGTTGATCTCGATCGGCGGCGGGGCTGATGAGATCATGCTCGGCATCATCGCCAAGTACGAAGATATCCTCCCCAGCCGCAAAAAATAACCTGCGCGATCGATCCGCCCAAACACCGTATTATCGGGCTGTTTACGCCTTTATTAGCGGGGCGTTTGGGCCAAAGCTGCTGCGTTGGCGTCGAGAAAAGCGCCGAGTCGTTGGTTGAAAAGAGCGGGTTCTTCAAACATCGGCATGTGTCCCGATTCTTCGAAGAGATAGAACTGAGATTGCGGGATCGCTCGTGCGAGACGTTGTCCCATAGTAGGCAACAACAGCGGATCGTGTTTTCCCCAAAAGACCGCAGTCGGCATACGCAAGGCTTGGAGCTGTTCAGGAGAAAGGAAGCGTTCGGAAAGATAACGGGCGATGCGCGTACGCTGTTCTTTGTTCTTCCAAAAGATCTGCTTGAGGGTCGCATCCAGCGCAAAGTCAGGGACACCGCTTGGTTTATGAAAAACTCTATCCAAAAAGACCCGTAGATGCTTGGTGTTTTGAGGGATCAACAGATCAGGAACATTGCCGTTGGCATAAGCAAAAGCCTTTTTGATGCGCTCTTGCTCTTCGGCAGAAGGCGAAAGCCCCGCAGCATCGACCACCACAAGCCGCGCCACTTTTTGAGGATGTCGCAAGGCAAAAGCCAGCGAGATGTATCCCCCAAATGACACACCTACAACATGAGCGCGGGCGATGCCATGCCGATCGAGTAATTCAGCGATGGCATCGGCTTGTTCAAATGGGTTGCCTGTGAGTTCGGAACTTTTCGGAAGGCTATCACCAAACCAATAGATATCGGGTGCATAGACCCGATAAGACTTGGAAAAATGGTGTAATTGAGATTTCCATGTTTGTGCAGCATCCCCGCCAAACCCATGAACAAACATGATCGGGAACCCATGTCCGCCAGAAAAATAACGCATACTCCCGTTGCTTAGCTCGATGGTGCGGGCATGAATCCCGTTTCCACGCAGTTGGCCTTCCATGTGATCTTGGTGCATCTTAATGAAGTTGCAGCCACTCAGCCCAACCGCCAACCCACCCACCAGCCCAGCCCGAAACAACGGCCCCGTACGCCACCCAAACGCTCTCCCCGCAAAATGACGCCACCAAAGCACTGCAACACGGATCATACTCTTTGCCCTTTCGCCCAAAATTACGGTCGCCTTTTTCTGATGACCACACATCAAAAAAAACCAACACCCTCGTCATGGTTGTGTGCGAAGAGCAGGATAGCGTTTTACAAGTTCTTGAAAAGGATCTTTGCCAACCAACGCGACGATATCCTTGGCGGCTTCGATGGGATCGAGTACCAACAACCCCACAGGCAACTGATGGCGCGTGCTGACTTTGGCTCCTGTCGCCATCGTCTTCCATCCCTCGAAACTCGCTTCGACCCCACCCACGGGGATAATCGATACCCACATCCACCACTTTTTCGGTAGGCCCGCTTCGTCAAGCTCGTAAAGATAGCTATCCCCGGGCGTCACACCACCGCTGCTGAAAGTGACCAACAACATCTTCTTCCCGTTTTTTTCCACAACGCGACGTGTGACACTGCTTTCAAAGACTTTTTCCATCGGGTTCAGCCAATAACTATCGTTGCACCAAAACGCATACGCCGTGCGCAAGAGCTTTTCCCGCTCGGCCCCCGACACTTCCTTGCCTGCGCGCAGAGCGATGCCCTTGGTGGGTTCCAACAGAGAAAGCGTCACTTCGACCGCGCTGCTACCTTGCCCCCAGCCGACTTGGGCAAACCAGCGCTTGCGATCCCAAAGGTGGCGGTTTTTCCCCCAAAACACCCATCGGATCGCCCCCGTTTCTTTCCATGCTTTGTCGTGGATCGCTTGCAACATCTTGCGCGCAAGCTGCTCCGCTTCGGGACCTGTGCGGCCTTGCGGCAACGCTTGATGAAACAACACATACACGCCGCCCACCCCTAACAACACCAACAACAATAGCCCCAAACCGATCTTTTTGATCATGCAGATCCGCTCCTTCTTTTCGCGATCTCCGTGATTGCCCATCGCAACCCAAAACCATCGCGCTGATCTCGTACCACATCAGGATGACTTGTCGATTATTTTTTAGCGCGGACAGATCGAAATAATGATAGGAATTAAGCATTTTGGAGTTTTTGCGGGGCTTTGCCCCACGCCTCGCCATAGACTGTCGCCCCTTGACCCCGTGTTTGTTGACAAGTTTCGAACTTTCGCATTCGCGCTCCGTAGTCGGGCAGGTCGGCGAGCGATGGCTTCGCTCGCCTCCAACGAAAGGGTAGCCAAACGGTAAGGCGTCGGACAACATGCGTGTTTTGTACAAAACACCACAGCAACACCAAAACTGAAAGATCCGACATGTGGGAGTTCGAATCTCTCCCCTTTCAATTTTTCTCCCTCCTGAATCTTTTTCTCCGTTGCGTTGCAAAACATTGACATTTTGTTTGGATGCGATTACACCGCTGCATGAATCGGGCTTCAGCGAAAAATTTTGCGTGTTTGGATGCGGAAGCAAGAAGCGCGAAACACAAGGAGATGGTGTGATGATCGGAGAATTGAAGATCATATCAGGGAGCGCCCACCCCGAACTGGCGGCGGAGATCTGCAAGTATCTGGGGATGCAGCCGGGGGAGACGGAGAGGACGCGATTTTCCAATGAAAACATGATGATTCAGATCAAAGACAACGTGCGGGGGCGAGATGTGTTTGTGGTACAGCCCTCGTGTGCTCCTGTCAGCGATGGGATCATTGAGTTGCTGATCACCTTGGATGCGCTACGTTCGGCCTCTGCGGGTCGGATCACAGCGGTGATTCCGTATTTTCCGTATGTTCGTTCGGACAAAAAAGATCGTCCACGCATCTCGATCTCGGCGCGATTGATGGCGGATCTAATCGAGACATCGGGCGCAGAACGCATATTGACGATGGATCTTCATGCGCCCCAGATTCAGGGCTTTTTCCGTGTTCCTGTGGATCAACTCAGCGCAGCACCGTTACTTTGCGACCATCTGCGACGTCGGGACTTGACGAATACGGTGTTGGTGGCGGGAGATGTAGGCGAAGCGAAGGATGTGGGGGGCTTTGCGCGCCGTCTTGGTCTGCCCGTTGCGATCATCGACAAGCGCCGTTATGACGACAGCGAGCGAGCGATCCCGACGCATCTTGTGGGCGAAGTGGCCGGGATGAACGCGATCATCGTGGACGACGAAGTGTCGACGGGTGGAACACTCACCGAAGCAGCAGAGTATTTGATCCAAAAAGGCGCAAAGCGTGTCAGCGCGGTTGCAACACATCCGATCTTTGTCGGTCCAGCGATCCAACGCATCGCAGACTCGCCACTTGAAGAAGTGATCGTCACCAACACCGTCCCCGTTCCTGAAAGCAAGCGCCATCCGAAGATCACAGTCCTCTCGATCGCCAGCTTTTTTGCCGAAGCCATCCGCCGCATCTATCACAACGAATCCGTCGGCGCGATGCTTGGCTGACCTCGCCTCTCCCTCCGCCCTTGGCTTCTCGATATCTTCGAATCTTCACCCCCACAAAGTCTATCGATTGCGTCACCCCGATACCACGTTATTTGATGGGTTCAAAATAGAACCAATCGAGGGGCGTAGCGCCGCCATCGATCAAGACGTCGAGCAAGCGCATACGCGAACGTTCGGTTAAGACGATGCGTTCGGGGTCTTTTTCGTCGCGTGCAAGTTGGAAACACAAAAAGCCTTCGGCCCGTTGTTTGGGTCGGATCTCGCCGATTGGAAAGTAGAACTTGCCCCAATAATCGACTTGTTGTTGTTTGGAGAGTTTGTGATAGTCCCGAACCATCGCCCGAAACGCTTCTTCACGGGCAACTTCTGTTCGTTTCATGGACCAGATGCCGATATGTTTGTTTTTTCCGATCTGCTTGCCCACAAATTGAATGCGATGGGGGTTGATGTAGATCTTGGATTCTCCTTGCGTATTGTCGAGTTCAAAGACGCCGCAAAAGATCGTCGGATCCACAAACGTGCGTAATACCCGCAAGCGAGAGCCACCCAACAAACTCATCTCTTGCATAGTGGGCTTGACTTCGCCCCATCCTGTCGTCTTGCATCCTGCCCCCCAACACAACACACCAATCCACCACAAAGAACACCAACATCCAATGCGTTTTAGCCTCACCCTACCACCTCGCCTTGCTATACATTTGACAAGATTGTTGTGAAACTCTGCTAGCACGCCCGCACATTTCTGTCAATTTTTTTGCGAAAAGGACTCTGTCTATACGGTTCAGGCTGCCGCTGTGTCGCTTGGTTAGGGGATGAGAAGGTGATTTTTTTGTGATGTGGGGATGCTTTGGGTAGGGTATGGTTTTTCTAAACCTAAGCACAAGGGATTCGTTGCGATGAGAGTTGGATACAAGACAAGATGTGTTGGGGTAGGAACGCTGGGAGTTTTTCTTGCCCTTTGGGTGGGAAATCAAGCCGTTGCCGAACCCGCGAATCGGACGATAGAGCAACACATTCGGGCACTGACAAAAAAAGATCCCACCGTTCGGATGAACGCGGCGGAAGCGCTAGGAAAGATGGGAAAAGCTGCCGCATCGGCTATTCCTGCTCTTGTCCAACGATTGAAGGATGAGGATCAGGATGTTCGTTATGAAGCGATCCACGCACTCGGCAAGATGGGAGAAGCTGCTTCTTTTGTGGCTCCTGCGTTGATCAAGATACTGAGCCACAAAGATGACGATACACGGTCTTTTGCTGCCAGCGCGTTGAGTTGTATGGGAAGGAAGATCCTTCCTTTGCTTTTGAACAGCTCGAAAGATCCGAATCAACGGATTCGTTCGTATGTCTTTGGCGCTTTGGGGGAGATGGGAGCGATTGCGATTCCTGCGATCCCTTGGATGGTACGCGCTCTGCGTGATCCATCCGAAGAAGTTCGATCCTCATCTGTTCGGGCATTAGGGGAGATGGGAGCGGCTGCCCTTCCTTCAGTTTCTGCAGTCATACAAGCCCTTCGCGATCCATCTGACGATGTTCGTTACTTTGCAGTCCAATCGTTAGGGAAAATGGGAGCCAGAACCGCTTCTGTGCTCCCTGCGTTGGCAAAAGCTTTAGAGGATTCTTCTGAAAGTGTGCGTCATGAAACAGCTTTCGTTTTGGGAGAGATGAGAAATTTTGCGGTTCCTCTCCTTTCTTTATTGATCCGAAAACTTCGCGATCCACATGAGCGTGTTCGCTACCAAGCAGCTTGGGCGTTGGAAAAGATCGGGGTAGAAGCGAGAGTTGCTGTCTCTTTTTTAATACAAAACCTTGAAGACAAAGAAGCATTGGTGCGTGTTCGTGCTGCCTCCGCTTTGCTCTCTTTTGGAAAAGCAAAGCTTGTTTTGCCTGTTCTGATCAAAGCACTTGATGATAATTACTGGCGTACTGTTATCGAAGCAGCCGTAATATTGGGGGGGATGGGCGAAAAAGCGAAAAGCGCGATTCCTGCGTTGGTGCTTGTTGCTCGCGGAGAAAACGGGTTGATTCGACACAGCGCAAGGGAAGCGCTCAAGAAGCTGGGCTATCGCGGCAAGGATTGAGAGGAAAATGTTTTGATTTGATTAGGGTAGTGTATGGTCTTCGGCTGCGTCAGTTTCGTCGGCTTTGGTATCTTCAGGCGTTTTAGAGAGGCTGTCGGTTTCGTCGGCAAGGTGGGCTAGGGAGGGGGTTTTTCTTCGGTGAGTCGAGGGTGGGGATGTGGTGCGTTTTCTGCCGCAGGAATACATCGGCCCCGTGTTGTTTGTCTTGCGCGGCCAAAAGTCTCGCAGCATTCACGGCTCCTTCTTGTGGTCTTCACATCTTTCTCGTCTTGACTTGTTCTATTGCAGTGTACTAGGTACGATCGACGCTCGAACATCACGCATCTGCGCCGTTTCGTCAACCCAAGCCTTCAAAAGACCGTACCACCGAGCCAATCACTCACAGGAGTTTTCGATGACCGCAAATCGCGCCTATCCCGCTCGTCTCTCTCTATCGCGCCTTGGCTCGCTTCGCCGCTGCGTTTGGCCTCTTGGCCTCTTTGCGATCTTGCTGTTGCACGCTTGCGCCCCCAAACTGTATGCCCGCTTCAGCTTCAATCAGGCCAACAACGATATCCCCGTCGCCGAAGGCAACGTCGCCCTTCCTACGGGCGAAAGCATCGACATCAACGAAATATTGAAGAAAGAAAAGAAAAAGCCTGAAAAGGTCGCGGTCACACGGATCTTTGGAGTTTATCTGCTGACCGCTGAGGGGTTCCAACACGTTTGGCAGCTTCAACCCGCAGGGCGCGAAGAGGCTACCTACACCCCCCTCACCATCCCCAACACCAAGACCATCACAGGCCCCAAGTTCAGTCACAGCACTACTCACAACTGCGCAACCCTCGAAGTCACCGAAGGTACTAACGCTGTGCGTTGGCAGATCCACGCATCCGGAAGCATCGACAAGACGTGTAGCGACACTTCAACGAAATAACGTTTCGCACAACCTTCTCTTTGAGCAAAAGGACACACCATGTCTCCAACTCTCCGAATCTTCCGTATGTTTTCGTTGGCCACGGGCTGCCTCGTTGCGCTGCTTGCGACGCCCGCCCAAGCCAACCTCGATCAACTCCAACAAGAAGCCCAAACGATGGAAAAACAACGCGATTGCGAAGGGGCTTACAAAAAATACGAAGAGATGCAAACGCAGCTTCGCAGCGGCCCGAAAAATCGCAGTTCGCTGAACTTGTTGGCGCTGACGGCCACCAAAATGGCCCGTCTCAAGGGCTGTTATGAAAAGTGCAACCCTACACCCGAGGAAAAAGCCAACCTCGACAAGATCAACGAATACGAGAGCAAAAGCCAATACAAGCGCGCTCATCGGATGATCTTGCGGATGCTACGCGGCAAAAACCCCCGTTGTACGACTTGGCGCGCAGCCCTCGAAAAGCGCGATGCCCTTTCCGCCAAGCTGCCCCGCACCAGCCGCGCCAAAGCCGCTGCTGTGGACCCTTGTGCGATGGAAGACAACACGCGCACCTCGCTATCCGAACTCAAAAGCCGCATCAACGCTCTTGAAACCAAACTCACCAAGCTCGAAAAACCCCTCGAACTCCCCGCACCACCCGACCCGCCCAAATGGGCCCGCACTGATCGCCAAAAGCGTTGGTGGCTCCAACGTTGGAAAAAGCGCAAGATCCGTGAGATGCAAAAAAAACAGGGCGCACACCAAACCGAACGCCTTCAACAGATCCTCGCATCCTACCGACAGATCAACCAATACCGCGAACAACTCTTCAATTGGCGCGAGTCCTTCCAAGATTGCGATGAGGTCTACACCGATCTCAAAAACCAAAGCAACTCCCTACGCAAAACCCAAGATCGCGCCCATGAAGCCGTCGTCTCCCTCTATGACAGCCGAATCAAACGCATCAGCGGCTCCATGAATTGGTACGCAAGCCAGTATCGCAAAAGCCAAAACAACAAAAACACCGACAACAACACCATCCAATCCCTGCGGCAAACTCTCCAAGATCAACGCGAACTCCTCGATAACGTCACACAAGATCTCGTCACACTTTCCACACTACTCGTCTTTAAGCCCGAAAAAGGCCAAGAAGGCTCGCTGCTCAACACCAGCCTTTCCTCCATGCAAAAACTGATGGGCAACCAAGGCGACCTAATCAAGGCCATGCGCGAACGCTACCCACAATACATGAACTCCAACCAAGGCCGCCTCGCTCTCCAACGACACATCTCCACCCTCGAACGCTTTGAAAAAGTCCTTGAACGCTTCCAAGGACAGCAAGGCGGCCAAAAGTCCGAAGAAGTCGAAAAGACCCTCCAAGCCGTTCGCTCGTCGATCTTGTTGTTTGAAAAGGCCGAAGAAGGCGTCGCAAAGGCCACAGCCAACGCAACAGGCACTCCATCGAGCGGCGTGATGCAAGCCTCGACGTCGGGCGGAAACGACAACGCTCCTGCCCAACGCTCTCCTTGGGGTTGGATTTTGCTGATCAGCGGAATGCTCCTTGGGATCGGCGCATTTGGCTATTTGCTCTACGAACGCCGCAAACAACAACGCTCTTTCTAGCCTTTCGCCTGTTGGCAAAAGGCTGCAAACGACATACGCCCTCCCACAACGAACGTCATACGCCCTGCCCAAAGATGCCCCCGATTGGTTTCGGCCTCAAACCCTCCCGAAAACAAGCCTCTGCCACAACCCTTGCACTTTTCTAGACGCCTCCCCAAGATTTTTGGCATGATAGGACCACTTTGCTGCGTCCAACCAAGCGTGCCTCACGATCTCGTTGAAGCAGTGAATCTCTTGCGCCCGTAAAGAACAAAGAAATCCTCTGTTGAGGAACTGCGCTGAGCAGGTGTTTGGCATCTGCCCACGAAGACGTCGCAGCGAAAAGGAGTCCGTATGCGTGCTATCCACCAAAAACACCACAACAGACCATCCCCTTTGATTGTGTTGTTTTGGGCCTGTTGTTTTGGGCTGGTTCTTCCTTGGTTGGGCTTCGAGGGTCGTTGGCTCACAAACACAGCCCACGCTCAATCGACCCAAAAGAAAGCCTATGCCTCCAAAAAGCGATACCCTCGGCGCATCGCACGCGCACACACACACCATCAACCGCTTGCCTACAAAAAGTACGCAGCCAAACGCTACAAAGCGCGAAACAAAGCCAAGCGCCGATACAGCCGTCGATACAGTCGCCGATACAGCCGCCGATACAGCCGTCGGATTCCAAGACGGGTCGCGGTTCTCTCCCACGCCCCGGGCGGCCCGCGAACTACGTTTTGTGCACAGCTTTTGCGCCGCGAAACAGCCCTTGCTTACGTCAAGTCTGATCGCCCCTTGCAAACGAGCCTCCGCTTGTATATCGGGCATCTACGAAGTTGTGGTTGGTTGCAGCCTCAAGAACAAGCCCGCGTATTTGTCTATGATCATCGAGGCCGCCAGATGGCCAACATCCAAGCCCAACACAAAACCTCCGCAGCAAGCCTGATCAAACCCTTCGTGATGTTCGCTGCTTACGACAAAGCACACCGCCAAGGTATTGCGCCTCATCGCTTTCCAGCAGCACTCCAGATCCAGATCGACCGCATGATGCGCGTGAGCAGCAACAGCGCCACCAATACGATGATCCGTTATGTCGGCGATGGCAGCGCCCAAAAAGGATTCCAACGCATCCATCAATTGTTGAGACGCTACGGGATGAAACACACGCAATTTGTGGAGTTGATCCCCCGCAATGGCCGAACATACCGCAACACGACAACCGCTCAAGATCTCAATACCCTGCTTTCCATGATCTACCGACGCCGCGCTGTATCCGCAGCGTACTCCAATTTGATGCTGCGTGTGATGCTGTTTAGCCGAGACAATCGTGGGCGCACCCCTTATCTGCGCAGCCACTACCACGTCACCGCCGCCACCAAAACAGGCTATACACGCCGAACCAACGGAGTCGCAGGGATTATCATGGCAGGCCGACGCCTTGGGCGCGCAGCCTACAATCTGATCGCCGTCGTCACCCGATCTTCGGGCGCACCCAACGAATGGGTCTGGAAGCGCACATCCAGCCCCATCGTTCGACGTTTTTCAGAGATGACTTACCACTATTACGCCACTGGCGGCGCACAAAAAGCACTCCGCCAAACCAAACGCCGCACACGCATCGCTGGCGCCCGCTAATCCCCGTTTGTTCGCCCAACACGCCCGATACACCGCCCCCCTCGAACGATCCTCTCTCTTCTCTTCCACATTGCAACCATTTTGCAGCACAACCCGATAACTAGATCCTCTGGCCTTGACCAAGGCGCAAAAGCAGCGCATCTTCAACGGCTTCGTTCTGTTGGTCTTTCTTGTCCTATCTGCTCGATCATTCGATGTAAGTCCTATTTGGAGAATATGGAATGCGAAAAAATCTCTTGAATTGGTGGCCTTTGTGGCTTTTGTGCGGCCTTGTTGTGTGGAGCGTCGAAGGATGCGGAGGCGACTCTCAATGCAGCAACAACGCCGATTGTCAAGGGGGTAAGATCTGCCGTCAAACCAACGGCAAAGGTGTTTGCGTCGATCCAAACGCCAGCCCATGCCAATCCAAAACGGATTGCACCGCTCCCCAAGCGCAATGCGATCTGCTCCGAAATGTCTGCGTCGAATGTCTCGATGATAGCCATTGTTCTGGAACCAAGCTCTGCAAAAACAAAGTCTGCGCCGAACCCAACGCATGCCAATCCAATACCGATTGTGCGGCACCTACGGCAGTTTGCTCGTTCTCCCTCGGAAAGTGCGTTGGATGCGTCGGAAACAACGACTGCACCAACGGTCAAGTCTGTACCAACAGCCAATGCACCACGCCTTCATCCGAAACCACCGCCGAATCCACCTCCGAACCCCAAGCAGAACCACAGACCGAGCCGACCTCCGAACCTCGAACGGAACCAAGCTCCGAACCACAGACCGAACCTGCCTCCGAACCCCAAACAGAACCCACGCCCGATCCGCAGACCGAGCCAACCCCCGAAACCACCGCAGAGATCAACCCCGAAGCAGGCCCAGAATCCGAGATGATCGCGGAGATCAACCCCGAAGCAGGCCCAGAGTCCGAACCGTTCGCGGAGATCAGCCCTGAAGCAGGCCCAGAATCCGAGATGATCGCGGAGATCACCCCCGAAGCAGGCTCAGAGTCCGAACCGTTCGCGGAGATCACTCCCGAGCAGCCGCCTTGCACACCGGGCAGCGTCGGTTGTGCCTGTGCGACAGGAAGCCAATGTACTGCGGGGGCTGTCTGCATCTCGCTTGGAAACGGACAAGGCGAGTTCTGCTACCAAGACTGCACACAAAGCCGAGGCTCTTGCGCTCTGAACGTGGACGGGCGAACCACTTGCCTCGACTTCGCAAACGACGGACAAGGCAACACCATCGCCGTTTGTCTAAAAGAGGTTCTCAAAAACCAAACGTGCGATCTTGCCCAAGGCACCTTGTGCAAACGCAATCAGTCGCCCGCGCTCTATTGCAGCCAAACGCTCGCCCCCAAAACCTGCCTAGAAGCTCAGGTTCAAACCACCGTAGGAGCCGATTGCAACGGCCCCAACGACGGAACCGAACCGATCAAGATCTGCGATCCACAAAAACAAAGCGATGGAACGTATCTTGTGTGCCGCAAC
>CAUJFU010000151.1 GCA_963169055.1 Myxococcota bacterium | reverse complement strand
GGTGGAATGTTGGAGGGAGTGCTTGGAAAGTCGCCGCTTGGGGGGATGTTGGGCGGTTTGTTGGGGGGGGGCCAGTCACCGCTCGGAGGGGCATTGGGTGGAGCGCTCGGAAAGTCGCCGCTGGGTGGCTTGTTGGGGGGCCTGCTTGGAAACTCACCGATTGGCGGGATGCTGGGCAAGTTTGGAGGGATCATGGATGCCTTTCAGGGCTTGACGAGCGCTTTTCAAGGCGGCACACCCCAACAGAAGATGGGTGCGGTGGCAAATGCCCTCCAAGCGGCGACGCCCTTTGCTCCGGGGCTAGGGTTGGCGGCTTCCTTGCTTGGAAACTTTCAGCAACTGACCCAGTAGATCCAACGATTCGATCAAAAGACTGAGGATGCGATGACCAAATACGGAAACAAGGGGACTTTTGAGCAGGCGCAAGGCACGTCTTCTACGGCGAATGCTCCAGAGGCGAAGTCAAATATCGCGGAGATACCGACGTTCCAAGGAGGGGGGCCGAATCTTCGCCGCCATGCTGTGGAGTCGCGGTCGGTGTTGACGGAACAACGCCTAGAACCATCGATGTTTCCAGAAATCCAGATCCCTTCTTTGGAGGGGGTGGTGATCGAGGTTCCTTCGCCGCCCCCATTGAGCGAACAAGAGATCGAAGAAGCCTTTGAGCGGTTGGCGTATGAGTCAGCGGTGCGTTATCCGCGTGGTCCGGGCCAAGTGGTGCAACAAGGCGACGAAGTGATCGTCGATTTGGTCGGTTACATGGGTGGTTTTTTGTTGCCGATGACAGCACACGAAGGGATGCGCTTGATCGTGGAGCCTGACGTGTTTTTGCCGGGCTTTGCTGCGCAATTGATCGGAACACCCGTAGGACAGGCCAAGATGATCGAAGTGGTCTTGCCAAACGATTTTGGGGTGGAGATGGCGCGGGGGATGGGGGCGGTGTTTGCGGTAGAAGTGCGCGATGCGTTTCGGCTGGTTGTGCCTGATGCGTCGGATCCATCGCTATTTCAGCGGATGGGTTTTGGGGCGGATCTTGCGCAGACGATGGAGGGTGTGATCGCGTTGTTGTTGGATCAACGGGCGCGCCAGATGGCGCAAGATGCGGTGCGCATCACGTTGGAAACCTTGCTTTTGCGTGCGCCGTTTGATGTGTCTCCTGCGCTTGTGGAGGCCGAGATCCAGAATTGGTGGCGACAAACGGAGGGGCGATTTTTGCTCGAAAAAGGCTTAGAACGGGAGGATTTGGAGACCTCCTTAGAGGGATGGCTCGACGATCCAACATTGCGGACGGATGCGACATTTCGGTTGAAAAGCGCGCTCTTTTTGTATGCGATCGCTAAACAAGCCGATCTGACGAGTGATCGCAAAGAACTCAAGGGCTTTTTGGGCGAAGTTGCGGGGGCGTTGGGGATACCGTTGGATGCCCGAGAAAAGAACCTCTCTCGGGACTTCAAAGAACGCGAGATCTTGATCGATCATTTTGTGTATGCCAAAGCCTTGGCGTACCTTAGCGAAAAAGTGACGTTTCACTACAATTAAGGCGAATGTATCGGAAGATACGGTCTTCACGGCTTTTGAAGAGATGCGTTCTTTTGGAGCGCAAGCGTGCCGCACACTTGCGGGAGACGCGCAAAGACCATAGGATCACGCACGCGCATCAAAAACAGCGAGCGTGTGCGGATTCGCCGCAAAGCCAAGGAGCCTTGTTGTAGGAGCAGATCGCGGATGTTGGCGGAGGATTATGTCGGTCGCGTCTTAAAAGATATCTATCGGATCGATCGCTTGCTTGGCGAAGGTGGGCCGTCGGTGGTGTTTTGTGGCTGGGATCTCCTGATGGAGATCCCGATTGCGATCAAGCGCTTGAAGAAAGAAGCCACAGGGCGACTGATCGATCCACAGCGTTTTTTGCGAGAAGCCCGTACACAAGCACGCTTGGTTCATCAAAATATCGTGAGTATCCGAGCGATCATCGAAGATCAAGACGAGTTCTTCATCATCATGGAGTACATCGAAGGCCGCGATCTACAGAGTCTGATCCAACGCTCGCAGCAAACACCGCGCTTTTCTTTCCCCGATACGTGGCGGATCTTCGAGCAAGTGCTTTCGGCCCTTGGATATGCCCACAAAGAAGGCGTGATCCACCGCGATATCAAACCCGCCAATATCTTGGTGGCCGATTCTTTCCAAGTGAAACTGGCCGACTTTGGTCTTGCGCGTGCGATGCAAGACAAACGACTCACCGAGGCGGGTGTGGTCTTGGGTACGCCTGCCTATATGGCTCCCGAACAAGTCCGCAGTCACAAAGTGGATCATCGAGCCGATATCTACGCTGTCGGCGCTTCGATCTATGAGACGCTGTCGGGATCCACGCCTTTTGCACATCCAAACCGACCCACGCCGCCGTTTGAGATGATGCGCAAGCAACTTTACGAAGAAGCCCCTTCTTTGCGTGAAAAGGGCCTTGCCATCGGCGATGCGCTAGATGCTGTGTTGCGCAAAAGCATCGCCAAAGATCCCGAACAGCGCTTTGCTTCTTGCGAGGAGCTACGCGAAGCTTTTTCACAAGCGATCAAAGAAGATCCTTTGTGGTCTTCGCCGGCTCCTGTGTCTGCATCGCCATCCTCCAGCACGCAGCTTTACGCATCCGTTTCGCCCGAGGAGCCCGCCAAACAAGGGGCTTCTCCTGCTGCGTTGATTCCCGTACGCAAGCGCATCCCCTTACGCCCACCGAACGAATCGAATCCTCCCAAAGATGACAACGAACCCGCCCATCCCAACGGCGACAACGCACCGCCCCATCCCAAAAGCCACCACGAACCGCTCCACAGCGCCGAAACGGTGTCGCCGAGCGAGGGTGGGCCGATCGATTTTTCGGCACAAAGCGGCGCACCGAAAGCGGCCTTGTCTTCGGCTGCCTCGGAACGAATGTCTACGGGAGTTCCAGATCGCATCGCAGATCCTGTTGTTTCCGAACAAGACATCTCTCCCGCGCTTCGTTCTGCGCAAACCATCGAACCTGCCGAATCTGCCGCAGGGATGCTTGATACTTCTTTTTCGCAAGGGACGCCTTCTTCTCGCCCTTCGCTCTTGCCGACTGCCATCGTTTCCGCGCAAGCCAAATCAAGCCCTGAAGTCGCCCAATATTCGGGAAGTTGGGTGGAGCCGCAAGCCATTGAGCCTTCGCGTTCTTCTGTTCCGCCGTTGGTGAGTTCGCCTGTTTCGTTGCTTGATGTGGCGGAGAGTGCGCCCACCGCGTTTGATATCCCTTTGAGTCATGAAGAAACGGCCCATCCTGCCGAGATGATCGCGATCCCCTCCGAACCGACCGACCCGCAAGTCGGGCCTCCATCCTCTTCG
>CAUJFU010000150.1 GCA_963169055.1 Myxococcota bacterium | reverse complement strand
GGCTTCGGCGTGTGTCGGGGCTTCGGCTTGTGTCGGGGCTTCGGCTTGTTTCGGGGCTTCGGCTTGTTTCGGGGCTTCGGCTTGTTTCGGGGCTTCGGCTTGTTTCGGAGCTTCGGCTTGTTTCGGAGCCAAAGGAGTTTTCCGAGGCGTCGGGTGGGTCAATTTGACAGGAGCGGAAGGTGGTTTTGCAGGATGAGATCCAGCGGCCACTTCGGCGGAATGCGGTGGGGCGAGATCGACGGATGGGAGGGGTTGTGGGGGCATCGTTGCTTTGGAAGCGGCAGAAGATCGCGCAGAGGCAGGTTGCGCAGAGGCAGGTTGCGCAGCGTCTGTGCTGGTTTCGCGAGGGCGATGTCGTTGCCGATCTGGCCGATCTGAGCGTGTGTCGCGTCCTCCACGGGGCTCCTCTGCGCGCACATCATCGACGGGAGGCGCGTTGGTGAAAGAGAGAGCGGCTTCTTTGGGAGAAGGCGAGGCGGTCGTTGTGACCATCGGGATGTTTTCAACAGGGGCTTCGTCTCTGGAACTCTCGGTGACCGTAGCCACAGTTTCGGTGGTATCCATAGCTTCTTCAGAACGAGGCTTGCGGAGGCTTTTACGTCCACGTTGTGCAGGAGCTGGGGAAGGGGTTTTGGATCGAGAGGCAGAGGATCTTGTGGCTCGCTCGTCGTTCACCAAAAAATCTCCGTAGTTTCAGGGTACGTCCACCCCGAAGGATGGACGCAGATTGGCGCGGAAGTGCGGGGGATGAAGGGGCGAAAAGGGAGGATCAATCGTTTTCGATCTGAAGAACAGCGCGATCTTTGTAGTGACCGCAGTTTCCGCAGACATGGTGGCGGAGTTTGGGTTCGCCACAGTTGTTACAACCAACGGTGTTGACGTGAGTGAGGGCTTTGTGGGCACGACGATGACCGCGCTTGCTTGGCGAGGTGCGTTTCTTTGGGTTTGCCATCGGAAATCTCCTTCATTTTTTCAAAACGAGCCTCAGATCGAGGCGCAAGACAAACATCTATTTAGAACAGCCGACTGCTCCAGACGAAACATTCGGAAACCAATCAAGAAGCATCTATTTCGCACAAACGAAACGTGCGACGAACAGAAGACGGGCAGGGGATCAGGAAGACTTTTTGGAGCCTATTTTTTTGGGTTTGGTTGGCTTGCTTTGGTGGGTGGGGCTTGGCGTTTGGCCGAGACCTTTTTGGATGTTCAACAAAGCGGACCAACGCGGATCGATTGTCGTTTCAGAAGGCGATGGCTCCGCAGCTTTCTGAAGTTCAGACAACGGAATCGGTAGTTCTTCCGAGAGGGTGGGATTGATCGGCAAGAACAGAAACAACTGTTCACGCACGACATCGCCAAAGTCGATCTCGTCGCCTTCGTAGAAATAGAAGGATGGATCGTCTTCGTCGTCTTCGGAGGGCGATTCGGTATATTTGCTGGCTTTGCGGGGTCGGAACATGCCAGAGATATCGAGGGTCACGGGCATTTTTCCTTCTTCGAGGCTGCGCACGCAAGTGAAGCCGATGGTTCCAACAGCGTTGCCGTAGAAGAACACTTCGTCGTCATCGTTGCAGTAGACGCGCACATCCAAAGAAAGAGGATCCGTGGCTTTGTACAGGTTTGCATTGAGGCTGTCTTTTTCTGCGTCTTGTTCGAGGATGGATTGGATCCAATCCACCGCAAACACCGACTGGAAAGCCTCTTCGAGGGTCGAAAGTTCGCTTACTTTCAGCTTCATCAAAATCGATTCCTACAAGTCCAAACTGACGTATCCTAGTCAGCGAAGCAGGTAGTATAGGAAAGGAGATTGAAAAGTCAACCAACTTTTTCAACGCCCCCCGATCATGCGTCGAATCTTGTTGCGTGGGTTAAAGCAGTTCCATTTGGTAAAGAGCGCGGAGCTTTTCGTTGGTTTCTCGCAAACGAACGGCGAGATGGCGGACCAAGACCCACAACATCTCACGAGCGAAGTCGGCATCCGCGAACATGAGTTCTTCGACGTCGACTTTGCGCAACGTCAACAAGCGCGTAGGTTCGCTGGTGCGGGCATTTGCGGAGCGAGGGGCATCATCGACGAGGGAGAGTTCGCCAAAATAATCGCCTTCACGACAGACGGAGAGAAGTTCTTCGCCGATTCCTTCGATATACCGAGATATCCGAACAGCCCCTGACAAGACAACAAAAAACCGATCGCCTTGTTGGTCTTCAGAGAAGATGAGTGCGCCTTCGTCGGAGTCTTCGACCTGACAGAAGTCGGCAAGACGAGCAAGGCTTTGAGGCGACAGTTCCGAAAATATCGGGATGCCTTGAAGGGTTGCGATCTCAATCACCGCAGCGTGCATCAGACCATCCTTTTGAGCGAGTGAGCGGGACAAGGAGCCAAGGTTTGGGATAGGCAACGATCAGACCATCGTGCGATCTCTTGGAGTGCTTTTTTGGAGATCGACGTTTAGGACAAGGATCAGCCTTCGAGTTCTCCCAAGAATCGCTCTGCATCGATTGCGGCCATGCAGCCCGTGCCTGCGGCGGTGACGGCTTGACGGTACGAGTGATCCGCGACATCGCCAGCGGCAAACACGCCCGGGATCTTGGTGCGCGTGCTACCGGGTTCGACGACGAGATAGCCGCCGTGGTGCATCTCCAACTGGCCTTCAAACAAGCTAGTGTTGGGTTGGTGGCCGATGGCAACGAAGACGGCAGCACACGCGAGTTCGTTGGTTTCATTGGTTTTTGTATCGCGCAGGCGCACGCCCGTCACTTTTTTGGCGTGACCGCTGCCCTCTCCCAAGATCTCGGCGACTTCTGCGTTCCAGACGAATTCGATCTTGGGATTGGCGAGAGCGCGATCTTGCATGATCTTGGAAGCGCGGAGTTGATCGCGCCGATGCACGAGATAGACCTTGCTTCCGAGACGTGCGAGGTAGAGAGCTTCTTCGAGTGCGGTATCTCCGCCTCCGACGACCGCCATCACTTGGTTCTTAAAGAACGAACCATCGCAGGTCGCGCAAGAAGAAACCCCAAAGCCGCGAAATTGATTTTCGGAAGGAAGGCCCAACCATTTGGCCGATGCACCCGTCGAGATGATCAAAGAGTCTGTGGTGACTTCTTGATCTTCATCGATCCACATTTTGATCGGGCGAGCAGCGAGATCAACACGAGTGACCGCGCCAAACAAGAAGCTCGTGCTGAAACGCTCGGCTTGGCGGCGAAACATCTCCATCATCTCGGGCCCCATCACTCCTTCGGGAAATCCGGGGTAGTTCTCTACATCGGTGGTGGTGGTGAGTTGTCCGCCCGGCTCCATGCCGTCGATCACAAGGGGAGAAAGCCCTGCACGTCCTGTGTAGATGGCAGCGGTCAGTCCCGCAGGCCCTGATCCTAAGATGACGACTTTCCAGTGTGTTCTTTGTTCTGTTGTCATGGTCGGTGCTCCGTGTGTTTTGTGTTCTTGAGGCGTGTGCGTCTTTAGGTAGCCGCTTTGGGCGGGGCTGTCAAGCAGAAGACAGCGCGTCCGCTCCCCATAAGCGGGCATCGTTGCAATCCACAGACGCGATTTGAGTCAACGGCTTCTCTAGAGACAGCACACCAAGAGACGATGCAAGCCGCACGAAGCCTCTAGGAAGAAAGCGCTGTTTGGGCTAGATTGCCCACCCCATGCAGCGCGACAACAAAATAGCCCAGCGCGATGCAGCGAGTCCTTGCCCTCGATCCCACAAGAATTTTTCCAAGCGAGAGCGCAACCCCGAGATGGCCTAGCGCGATGCAGCGAAACGTATCCCCCAAGGAGTCCGAGATGACCGATACAGCGGAACAACAGCCCTTGACCCACCTCGACAAAGAAGGCGCAGCACGGATGGTCGATATCACCGACAAAGCCGTCACAGATCGCCGAGCCACGGCCCAAGCCCTTGTGCGTATGCAGCCCGAGACGTTGGTGTTGCTGATGAATGCGCGTCTTCCCAAAGGCGATGCCCTGCAAGTGGCCCGTGTTGCGGGGATCTTGGCGGCCAAACGCACATGGGAGCTGATCCCGTTATGCCATCCGATCCCGCTGTCCAAGATCGAGATACAGATCGACGCGATCGCCGAAGACACCGTTCGGATCTGCGCGGATGTACGGAACGCTGCGCAAACAGGCGTAGAGATGGAAGCGCTCACCGCTTGCAGTATCGCGGCGTTGACCCTTTATGACATGGCGAAGGCCGTCGATCCCGGGATGTGGATCACCGATATCGGATTGATGGAAAAAGCGGGTGGGAAACGCGGCGTATGGACGCGCCAAGAAGGAGCGTAAGCTAGTTGCAGATCGCTTTGTAGGTGACGTCGATGCGGGCTGCTTGGGGAGGTCGTGCGCTCGAAGCGAACAGGATCGAGTTAGAGGCGGCATCATAAGCCCAGCCGTTGGTGGGATCTTGGGGGACGATCGCGCCGTTGACCTTGACTTGGATGGTGAGGGGTTCAGGACTGCGGGAGAGGAAGAATTGTTCGAGCAGACCAAACGAGATCGCACCAAGGCGGCTTAGTGTGGTGGCCCAATCGGACGAACAGATCGAGGCTTTTTCACCCCGCAGCGCTGCTGCAAGATCCCAATAACGTGGTGCGGATCGAGCGGAGATGCTGGTTCCGCTGGTACGACAACCACTTGGAGGAGGCCCGACCACCGCCGAACCGCGCACAAGGTTGGCGTTGCGAGCACCTTTGAGGTTTTGAAAGAAACTCAAATAAAACCCGTAAGTTTTTGGCGATTGATCTTCTTCGTCAGAGACAAAAACCAGCGACAGCGACGCATCCTCCCGATAGAACAAGTGGTTGCACAAGGGGCTATCTTTGACAGGTTGTGTAAGCGCTCGATAGGCGGCTTCCAGCCCTTGTTCGGAACCGCTGCCGCGTGTTCCGACGTTCGCCATCTTTTGAAATACTCCCGATGGATCGGCTGTTTTTGTGGTAATGAAGCGATGCTTTTGTTTTTTGTCGTCTTCAACTTGTTGCAAACAACCGGGTGTTCCGCTGCGTCCAGTCATATCGGTGTGAGTGACGCCGATGTGATAGTCGACATTTAAGCGGCTGGCCCAGTTGATAAAGCTGACAAAGTTTTGGGCGAGTTCTTGTTGTTCGCCGCGCATCGAGCAAGAGTTGTCGACCACAAAAAGGATATCCACGGAGGGTTGGTCTTTTTGCCGGAAGATGTCGGTTTGTGTGTCTTCGGAAACGCCCGACCCTTCGAGGGGAACGGACATCGGGGATTGGGGAGTAAAGGAGTGTACGATCTCAAGGAAGTCACGATCCAAGCCAACGCGATCGGGGCGATAGCCCAAGGATATCTCGATGGATTGGCCGACAGTGAGAGGGAAGCCGCTTGATGGGATCGGGGGGGACGTGCTTTTGATGTTAAAGGCTTGTGTGGTCTGGCCGCCGAGTTGGACTTTTTGGATGGTGATCCGTGAGGGGCAGCCCGTCGCGCCGACGTGATACACGCGCACTTTTTGATCACGGGCAGCACAGGTAAAACGCGAAGGCCCAAAGTCAACAAGGCGTGGAACCACTTCGAGGCAAGGCGAGCCAAACGCCCCACGCAAGACCACTTGCACAAAAGCGGCCTCGCCTTCGGGAGTGTCAAGGCGCAAGAGACCTTCGTAATTGGTGGACTGGGTCGGAGCGTAGCGGACAGGCAAAGACAGAACCTGACCGACAGGGACTTCGAGGGGGAGGGATGGGGGCTGTGGCAACGTAAAGGCGGTGTGCTGGGAAGGCACCGTCCCTTCGGTCTTTGCGCCGATAATGCGACAAGGCGAACGACCGATGTTAAAGAAGGTGGCCGTCAGGACTTTGTCTTGGCCGCTTTGTACGATCTGAAAGTTGAGCGCCGTTGGGTTGGCGATCATGGCGCATTTTTCGGGGCGTGGGATCACGGGGATCAAGACGACTTCTTGGGTGGGTTTGTCAAAGTCGTTGCTGAGGACATCGGCGATATCAGGCGTCGCTTTCGGATCGACAGTGTGTTGCACGCGCATGGTTCGGCTGGCGTTTGGAAAGATCAGATCGCGTGCTGAAGGGATATCCTGCAACGCGAAGACTTGTGTTTGTCGAAAGCGCAAAGACACGCTTTTGACTTGGCAAGGTTCGTCACCTTCGTTGCGTAAAGTCATCGTGCGAACCTCTGGCTTTGCAAACTCGATCAGAGAGGGATCGACAGCGAGCTTGCAGCCGATGGCAGCGGCTTCGACATCAAGACGGGCTTCGGGCTTTTCGAAGGCGTTGCTCAAGACCACGAGCTGAGCTTTGTCTTTGAGGTTGTCGGAGGGTTTGTAGAGAACTTCGACGGGGCGTTCTTGGTTGGGGGCGACCACGAAGGGCGCAAAAGGCAGCGCAAGGGCGAGCTCTGCGCTCGATTCGGAGGTCCACACCATGCCCGTCACACGCAAGGGCGCATTTCCCGTATTGCGCACAAGAAATGTCTTGCGTTCGGTTTTCGAGGGCAACGTGCGCGGAAACTTTAGCAGCGGGTTCTTGCCTTCGGCGGTGTCGCAACGACGGGCTTTTGCATAGGTATCTTCTCGGCAATCCAATCGCTGATCAAGCAATTGGCAATCGATGGTTTGTGTACACGGCGGATACTGCGGGATCAAAGCGATGTTGGGGGCGATGGTTTTGCCACGCACAGCGATCTGCGCTTTTTCTTCGTCGCTTTCAGCAGGCAGGTTGGTTTCGAGGATGTAGATCCCTTCGTCGATATCTGGCGAAGCATCCGAAGGTTTGTAACGGATGCGGATGGTGATGCCCGATCCATCGGGAGGAATTCGCAAAGGAAGCTCGGGCGAAAGCCAAGCAAAGTCGCTCGGTGCGTTGCCTTCTTTGCGTTTGTAAGAAAAGCCATTCAGCAAAAGCGGCGCAGTTCCGGCATTTTTGACTTCGCAAGTGAGTTCTTTGGTTTGACCAAGG
>CAUJFU010000149.1 GCA_963169055.1 Myxococcota bacterium | reverse complement strand
GCTTCATATCACAAAATAGAGGCTTCATACGAAATCTGCCTGTTGTGCATTCGAAAAAAGTAGGGGCAGCAAGATGTGGCTAACACTCGGACACTTCGTCTGTAAAGCCCATCCAGCGGGGGGGCTCTGGCATGGGCAGATTTCGTATCACCCGACGGGCATCGGGTGAAGAAAAGAGACTGAACTGTCATACCGATACGAAAAAGGCCCAGGTTCAGGCGCGGGCGGTTCCCGAACCGCCCCTACAACGGCTTGATTCTTCACGCTTTCTCGTTTCCACTGCGTCATACCAAATCCGCATATTGCCTGCTCGTACACAGCGATCAAAATCCCCGTGAATGGGGCAACGGCGTATGCAATACGCCCCTGCCTTTCATCACATCCTACACGGAGGTCGTATCCTCGGTCTTTTTAGGTATATTTGCGTGTGCTTTGTCTACGATTCTTTCGTTCCATCCGTCTTCGAGGCAAGGCCATGTTTGCGTAGGGGCGGTTCGCGAACCGCCCGTGTATCGGGACATCGAGCAGCGAACGGACATGGGGGGCCGACAAAAGAAAGAGCGATCATTCTCGACTCTACGGTGTTTCCGCCTTAACAAGGCGCGTATGGGGCGTTGCCCCACACCCCACAAGGGAGCGCGGCTCCCTTGCCCCCGTATCGGCGAATAGATCAGCGTTTTTCACACCGACGACTCTGTCGCTTGATATGGCGCGAACACGGGGGCAAGGTGCGGCAGTCTATGGCGGGGTGTGGGGCCGCGCCTCACAAACACAAAACAACCAACAAATCAACGAAACGAAGATGTATTGAAAAACATACAGTCAGATCTGTATGTAATAAAATACAATCGAATCAACGCAGCGGATAAAAAAAGCCGTGTTCGGACTCCCCCAAGCGGTCGGGCTGTTGGCTTTGAAAAACCTGTGATCGCCCCATCCATACGGGGTCAAGAGGGCTTCGCCCTCTCGCGGGGCGTGGGGGGGAACCCCACAAAATCATCCAACAAGTCGCACCCATACATTTCCCCACACATGGAGAGGGCGGCTTTGGGTCAACGAGAGGAGGGGGGGCGTTGGAGGTGGACAGCGAGAACCCAAAGCCAGACGAGCAGCGCGATCAGCACAAGTTTTTGAGAAGCGGGCAAAAAGGCGGTCACAGGGGCTTGGAACCATTGGGTGCGCAGGTAGGTCACAAGATTCAGTATCCCCAACCCTACGATCCACCATTCCAGCGCACGCAGCCGCCACGTCCCATAACCCGACCACGGCAGCCATAGCACCAACAACGCCATCGCTGTAAAGCCAGCACCTGCCGCAATCGCCGAAACTACCGCGTGAGAGAAGGGGTGATAGCCCATTCCTTCTCCGAGCATCAAGACCATCCCAAGCAGCGAAAATCCCCCAAACAACCGCAGCGCCAAACGCACCGATCTTCGTCCTCCCCATAACATCGGCAAAAACCACCATACAGGCAACAAGCCCAACAAGTACAACACGCCCACGCCAGCCCCCGAAAGGATCGAAGCATGGGTGTTGATCTGCCCGTTGAGTGCGACAGGAGCCATCACATCGCAAAGATAGTTGCGCCAAAAATCGTAGCCGACATCTCGCGCAGAAAACACCGTACCCCCCGGATACCACTGCGTAGAAAGTCCTTTGAGGATCACAAAACCCACGATTACACCCTGCAACCATCGGCCAAGAGAGGCCGATATACCGACCAAATGCTTGTCTTTTTCTTTCATGAAACCTACGTTTCCCTTCTCTCTTACGACGTTGGGTTTGACTTTTCTTGGCGCTTGGTACGCCTTTTGCCTTGGCATCTTCGCCGAACCTACAGATTGTAGGCAAGAACGCATTTTGGATAGCAAGGAGGACACAATGTTGACAAGCGCGTGGTACAAGAGCCTGTGGATGGGTGTTTTTTTGATGATGGTGGGGTGTGCTGCGGAGTCTCGCTATGGCGGGAATCCTTACAACACGCCGAACTATTCGAACGATTCGGCGCAAAAAGCGTCGGCTGAATCTCCCACAAGCGATGCGGGAACGCCATCCTCACCCGAACCAACCTCCAACAATCCACAACCTCCCACAGTCAATCCTTGGGAAGATCCCGCTGTTGACAACCTTTCCACGTTCGCTATTGATGTGGACACCTCGTCTTATACCTATATGCGGGCGCAATTGAACGCGGGTCAAAAACCCGATCCTTACGCTGTTCGCGTCGAAGAATTTGTCAACTACTTCGATTATCGCTACGAATCGCCCAAGGACAAACCTTTGATCGTCCATGTCGATGGAGCGATCTCTCCGTTTAACAAAGAGAATTACGTCTTGCGCGTCGGTCTTCAGGGACGAAGATTGACCGAAGAAGAACGCCGTTCTTTGCACTTGACTTTTTTGATCGACACTTCCTGTTCGATGACGGGCGCTACACGTATCGGTCTTGTCAAAAAGAGCCTTTATGTCTTGCTTGATCAGCTTCGCAAGGGAGACAGCGTCGCGATCGCAACGTATGCTGGAAGCACCACCAAACTGCTCGAACCCACCGATGCAACCGAAAAAACGCGGATCAAACAGATCATTGATGCCCTCGGAACAGGCGGTGGTACGGCGATGGGCAGTGGTATGCAGTTGGCCTACGAGATGGCTTCCAAAGCGTATGTCAAAGGCCACGAAAATCGCGTGATCGTTTTTTCTGATGGTGACGCCAACATCGGTCGTGTTTCGTACGAAGAGATCTTGAAGACCATCGAAAGTTACGTTGCGCAGGGCATTACGATGACCACGGTGGGCTTTGGTATCGGAAATTACCAAGACAATCGGATGGAGCAGCTTGCAAACAAAGGCAATGGAAACAGCTACTACGTCGACAACGAAGAGCAAGCCATTCGGGTATTTCGGGACAAATTCATCAGCAACATGGTGACACTTGCGCGGGATGTAAAAGTGCAAGTCGAGTTCAACAAGGATTATGTGGCGCGCTATCGCTTGATCGGCTACGAAAACCGAGATATCGCAGACAAGGACTTTCGCAACGACAAGGTGGATGCGGGTGAATTGGGTGCAGGACACACCGTCACCGCTCTCTACGAAGTCCAACTCAAACAACAAGAGATCCAACCTCTGATCCAAAGCCAATCGCCGACGCCCTTGATTATCGTGCGCTTGCGTTACAAAGGCCCTGATGCCACCAAAGACGACCCCGCCACCGAAGAAGTCACCCCCGTCCCTACGCTGCTTTTGCATCGCCCCTTTGAGATGACGCCTTGGACGCTGCGTTTTGCGACCGCTGTGATGGGCTTTGCCGAGATCCTACGCACCAGCCCCTACGCCAAAGGCTGGACGCTCATACAAGCCCGCGAGATCGCAAAACAAGCCGCTCAATCCAACGATCCGACACACTCCGAGCTGATCGACTTGATCAATAAGTCTATCGCGTTTTTTCCCTAATCCGCTTTCAATAAGTCTATCGCGTTTTTCCCCTCATCCGCTTTCAATAAGTCCATCGCGTCTTTCCCCTCATCCGCTTTTTTTCTCTTGCGCTGTATGGCATACCCCAACACACCCAGTACGATCACAGCCACCGATACAGCGGCCTCTTTGGGCGAGCGCCACGCCATCCAAACGCCCATCGCAAGCGTTGATACCACAAACAAGATCGGAAACAACGGATACAGCTTGCTTTTGGGCCGCCATCCGTGGCGATACTCTTCGACAAACAAGCTACACACCGTTCCTGCGGAAGACAGGATCAAGGTGAGTCCGATCATCCCCAAAAGCTCTTTGAGCGAAGAGAGCCAAAAGACCCCCAAAGCCACAAGCGCTTGAAGAAAGATCGCCAACGTCGGTGGGGGTTCGCCGCGCCCAAAGATCGCGGGCAAATAACCATCTCGCGCCATCTGCCACGTCACACGCGGCCCTGCCATGCTCATCGCAGAGATCGACGTCACCAACGCCAACACTACGATCGCCGACAAAAACTGCGCAGCAATCGTGCCTCCCAGCGCCGAGGCTGCAAGACGCCCAACATCGGCCTTGTTTTGAAGGGCCGCGATCGGTGCGGCATACAAAAAGATCGCGTTGAGAAAAAGATACAGCACCGTGATGATCAACACCGCTCCCAACGTCGATCGAAAAAGATCTCGTTCGATATCCTTGATCTCACCCGCCACATACACCGCAGCATTCCAACCCGTATAAGAAAAGGTGATCCACACGCAAGCCGAACCAAAGGCCGACCAGTTCGCTGTTTGGAGCGAGCCGAGATCGGGTTGTATGGTCATCCCCAACATCCCCCACCCAACAAACACAAGCAACAACAACATCTTGAGCGCCACCACTGCATTTTGTACCCACACCCCACCCTGTGCAAAAACCCCATGCAACAAGGCAAACAGCACGATCGCGCTTGCTCCCAACCAACGCACCCCCGTCATCCCTGCGTATGCCTCTAAACCATGCGCCGCCGCCGCGATCGGCCCCGCAAAACCCGCAAACAACGACACCCATCCCGCCACATAGCCCGCCGCTGGATGCAAGGCCCGCGACAACAGCAGGTATTCGCCCCCCGAATGCGGATAACGCTGAACCAACCACACATAACTCAGCGCGCCCAACAACGCATGCACTCCCCCCACCAACCACGCCAACAGCACCGCTTCTCGACTGCCCAACGCACCGACCGAATAACCCGACGTCGTAAACACGCCCGTCCCGATGATGTTGGCGATAATCAACGCCAACAACGCACCACCTCCCAACGACCTGCTCTGCATCGCTTCTTTTCCCTCTGTGCTGTTTCGACTTGTCTGGTCGGATAGTTGGTCACTTTTGTGATGAGCGTTCTTTTTTCTCAAAGACAAGCATGTAATTTTCTTTAAGATCGGGTACTTTTTCTTCGCGCAACAACACAAACCCGTGTTGTTGGACTTCTCGGATCACGTGAGCTTTGTCGTGTTTGACGTGTCCCAAGATCCAAGGCCGAGAGACCCCGGGAATCCGCTCAAAGTCAACCACCACGAAGCGCCCCTTGGGACGGAGGGCTTGGTGGATGCTTGCCAAGGTTTCTTTGATGTACTCGAAGTGATGGTAGGTGTCGCTTGTAAAGATCACATCCACCGAAGAGGTCGGGAGGCGGGTGGAGCGCTCTGTGTTTTGGAGTACCACCACATCCTTGAGTCCTTGTTTTTTGATGCGTGCGTTCAATAGCTCGATAAAACGCGGCGAGATATCGACCAAATAAAGCGTTCCACCCGGCAAGATCGGACGGCGCAACGCATTCAAAAAGGCTCCCGTCCCTGCACCAAGATCCGCCACAGCCATCCCGGGCCGCAATCCCAACCGTCCGATGATCGCGTGTCGATGTTTCCAAACTTCCCGACCATGCGACGAAAAATTCTTTTGCCAGTGCTTGACGTCCAACGTCTTGCTCAAAAAACGAGCGTTGATGCTTTCGGCTTGGGACAGTGTCTTGTGCTTGGAGATCGCGTTTGGCTCGGTCTTTTCGGGCTGTGCGCGGGATCGAGGCACACATCCACCGCTCATCTCCACCACGACCCCAAACAGCATCCATCTCCAAACAAGCCGCAGCGGGCTTTTTGGTTGTTGCATCGTTGTCGCCCCGTTGGCTTTTCTTTCGTTTGCTTTCGCCGTCATTTCGTTTGTTTGCATCCGATATCCGTTCCTTTGTGCGCCTTTGTATCCGTTCTTTTGCCTGCATCAGCACGAGGCTGTCAGATCTCGTGCGATCTTGCGCCTGTCCTCAAAAAGAGCCATCCTCTCGCAAGCAAGAAATTTCGTCACGAAGCTATCTCTCTGTCCTTTTCCAACGCAAGAGGCTCTTCGCAAGGCCCACGGTGTTGTCTCATGCCGAACCTGTCGTCCACATCGTACACTCCGAGCTTACGCGATGCGCTGCAACGGCTGCTTCATGCCTCTCGATCTCTTTGGAAGGAGCCGATCCAAAGCGAACCACTCGCTCCCAAGATTATCCACCAAGCATTGTTGCGCTTTGTGATGCGTTGCTGCATGCGTTTGATTGCGGAAAGTCGAGGGTTATTCTCGCCTCCGAAACGTTCCAAATTATCGAGCCTGTGGGCGCTTTATCGCGCTCTTTCTTTGCGTTATGCAAAGCCTCTCGCCTCGGCCTCTCTCTCTCCACTGCATCCTCCCACCAAACCTTTCGGATGGGCCGCATTGTGCGCGTTGCTTGCTCCGATCCAAAGCCCCGCTTTTTCGCCTGATCATCCCCTTGGCGTGGCTTGCCGCCTTTTGGAAGAGACGCCTGCTTTGCTCGACGATGCAGAGCTTTTTGCTTTCCTCCGCGATCTCACAGGGGGACGCTCTCCTCGATCTTTTTCGACGTTGCCTCTCTCGCATCTTGGAACCAATTACGAATCTTTGCTGGATTGGCACCTTTCGTCCGTCTCTCCATCCCAAACAACGGCTCTTTTGACTGAATCCCCCCCACTATCGGTCGAAATTACCCATGTTTCGGTCGAAATCAACCATGTCTCAGCGCAAGATCAACCCCCTCACGAGCCTGACGAACCTCCTCTCAGCGAGCCTAACGAACGAAGCCTTGTGTTCGGGGTTTGGGAGGGAATGCGCAAGGGACACGGTACTTTTTATACAGAGCCGCGCCTTGCAGAATTGACGGTGCAGCGGGCTTGGGCGCAACTTGAACCCAAGCAAAGAGATCGCGCAAAAGCTTTTTCGGTGAAAGTCTGTGATCCTGCGATGGGGGCGGGCGTTTTTTTGTTGGCGGCGTTGGATTGCATCGCTTCTGCGATCCAATCGGCTTCTTGCGAACGGGGGGCCGCTTGCCCAAACGAATGCGATGCGCAAAGCGCCCAACCGTCGGAGCTTTTCGCATCGGTGGGAGCAGGTGAGCGAGCGGAGTCGATCACATCGGTGGGAGCGGGAGATCGAGCGGAGCGGATTACATCGGTGGGGCAGGGTGATCGAGCGGAGCCAATTACATCGGTGGGGCAGGGTGATCGAGTCAAGATCCGTCGCTGTATCGTGCGCTCTTGTTTGTATGGTGTGGATCGCGATCCTTTGGCTGTGGAGATCGCACGTTTTGGGCTTTGGTTGGCGGTGGGAGATCCACAGATGCCGTTTGCCGAACTGACGGCGCATCTGCGATGCGGCGATGCGTTGTTGGGGAGCATACCCTCTCTTGAGAACGAAGGCGAACCAAACAACACTCTCGCTAATCCCCGATATTCGGAGAATATCTCGGAATACTCTTCGTCAGGAGCGGATGCTCCATCTTCTGCCGTAAGCTCTTGGCCTGAATCTTCGGAAAGCTCGATGGCATGGCAGTATGCAGATGCGCGTTGTGCTTTGTGGTTTTGGCCCGAAGCTCAGCACCTACATGCCCCAACCTCCGCGATGTTTGAGCATCCGTTGTCTTCTTGGCCTGTGATGACGCAACAGATCTCCAAACAGATTGCCCAAACATACCATTTCTTTCATTGGTCTTTGGCGTTCCCCGAGATATTTTCTCCGCAACAACGGGGTTTTGATCTGATCGTTGGCAATCCGCCTTGGGAAACTTTGCAACCCAACGCCCGCGAATTTTTCTCTGCTGTTGCCCCATCGTTTCGGCTCTTGCGCAAACAACAGGCCCTTGTGCGCCAGCGTACCTTGCTTACCAACGATCCGCATCTGGCTGTTTTGTGGAAGCAACAACAAGACGATTGCAAGCAGATCGCTCGATGGCTCAAACGCCCGATGTCTCGATATCTACCACGCAAAAACCACGAAGCCCCACGCAAAAACCACGAAGCCCCACGCAAAAACCACGAAGCATCGCGCAAAGACCACGAAACACAACACAACGATCACGAAACACAACACAACGATCGCAAAGCCCCCCCAGATGCGGCCTTACCAACACCGTTTCGCTATCAAGGAGAAGGCAAGCCCTACACATACAAGTTGTTTTTGGAACTGGCCTATCATCTTTTGCGGAGCGATGGGCATCTGGCGATGCTTGTTCCTGCGAGCCTTTATACCGACAAGGGAGCCGATGCGCTGCGGCGATTGTTTCTTTTCCGCTGTCGATGGAAGTGGTTGTTTTCTTTTGAAAATCGCTCGAACTTATTTGCCATCGATCCGCGCTTCAAATTTTGCGCGGTGATCTTGCAAAAAGGCGGTCACACCAAGGAAGTCCAGACGGCTTTTATGCAGCGAACCCTTGAGGATTGGGAACACGCCGAAGAACACGCGCAACCCTATCCCAAAAAGCGCATCCGAGCGCTTAGCCCTCGTAGTTTGTGCTTTTTTGAGATCCAACACCCCCGAGATATCGAACTTCTCGACAAGATCATTGAACACACCGAGCCGCTACCCAAGGCACAAGCCCACTTTCCGCTGGTGTATCAACAAGGCGAATTCAATATGACCTCGCACAGCCGGCACTTTCTGTCTTGTGAGCAAGCTGACGCCCAAGGCTTCAAACCCACACTGCACGGCCCTCGACTGCGCGGTGTATGGCAATTACTTTCTAAAAAGTCTGTTGACCCGTCTGATACTCTTTCTCCTGCGCAGCTTTACGAACGCCAATTCGGCCTTGAGCCTGAGCAGATCCTTTCTGCGGACGGAGGCTCGGTGATGTCGTTGTCTTCGTTGCGCAGCGAAGATATCCTTTTGCCGCTCTATCAGGGCGCGATGCTGTACGATTATAGCCACAACGCAGCCGCTTATTGGGGAGGCACAGGTCACCGAAGCCGATGGATGCGCCATGATCCGCTTGCTCCACCCCAGCCTCAATTCTTTGTTCCCCCCTCGCTTTACCGCGAGTGGCCGAAGGCTCAACACGCACCGCGCATCGCTTTTCGCGCACTCAGCAACGCCACCAACGAACGCGCTTTGATCGTCTCTTGTCTGACTTCTGCCTATCCATGCGGAAATTCGATCGGCTTGTTTTCGGCTCCACAGCTTGATTTTCCCACACCCGCCTTGCTTGCGCATGCTGCGCTGATGGGTTCTTTGATCTACGATTGGCTTTTGCGACATCGTCTTGTCGGAACCAACCTCAATGCCTTTTTGATGGCAGAAACGCGCATCCCTGCACTTTGCGCTCCTGTCGCGGGATGGCTGGGGACGATCTGTGCGCGCTTGTGTTTCGCTGGCTTTCAACACGCGCCTTTTTGGTTGCGATGGCATCAAGAGATCCTGCAACACTTTCCTGCCATCTACCCTCTGCTCGCCTTTCCAACCACGCCCTCACAACGCCAGATCCTGCACAGCGCACTAGACGCCGCTTGTTCCGCCTTGTTTGGCCTCGAACGACAAGATCTGCATTGGATCTTGCGCGATTGCGCTCACCCCACCTCAAAAAGTCTTGATCCACACTTCACCCGAACGCTCGATCCCAAGGGCTTTTGGCGCATCCACAAGCAACTCTCTCCAGAACTTCGGCATACTGTACGAACCTTAGCGATGTTCGATCAGCTCCAAGAGAGAGGATTAGAAGACTTTTTATCTTTTTATGCTAAACCTTTTTCTTGGATACAAAACGAACCCTACGCCTCCACTTCTACGTCCTCCGATCCCCAACGAAAACAATCTCTTGAGCAGATGGAGGCGAGCGTGCAGCAGGATTTTGATCGAGAACGTTGGAGGCGTTGCCATCAACATGCCCAACGCTTGGCTTGGATCGAGCATCTGTGAAGAAAATTTTTGAAGGTGCCGTATCTTTGTGCGTGTGTTGGCGCGGTGCGTGACGCGACTGTGCGGACGAATGTTTAGAATTGGCACAAGAATTTGTTTTTGAAAGAGAATCAGGAGAAGAATTGTATGGTGTCTGCTCTGCGATCAGCGAAGCGTTATCCACTCAAAAGATTGTTGGGGGCGGGCGGTATGGGGGTGACTTACCTCGCTGCGTACGAAGGGAGCGAGGGGTTTGAAAAACAAGTAGTCGTGAAACGCTTGCATCCCAACCTGACGCACGATCCGATGATGGTCGATGCCCTGATCTCCGAGGCTCGACTTGCGGTGATGCTCGATCATCCACACATCGTTTCGATCTACGATCTGCTCCACGAAGAAAATGAATACTCCCTTGTGATGGAGTATATCGATGGTTGTCCTCTCTCTTTTTGGATGCAAAATGTCGAAAAGCTCGAACCAGAGATTATTTTGTGCGTTGTGATGCAGCTTTTGCTTGCGCTTGATTACGCTCACAAACGAACGGATGCAAACGGACAACCCCTGCATATCATCCACCGAGATATCAGCCCTGATAACGTACTTTTGGCCCACAACGGCTTCGCCAAACTGACCGACTTTGGTCTCGCCAAGATCCGCAATCAACTCGACAAAACCCAACCCGGAACCATCAAAGGCAAATACGGCTATATGTCTCCCGAACAAGCACGCGGCCAACGTCTCGATCAGCGCACAGATCTCTACGCTGTGGGGATCTTGTTGTACGAAGGCTTGGCGGGGCGTCGCCTTTACCAAGCAGAACACCCGCTTCGGATGCTTCAACTCTCTGCAACAGGCACCATCCAACCTCTTCACGAAGTGGCCCCCCAACTTCACCCGTCCTTAATCGATATCGTCCACAAAGCCCTCCAATCCGACCCCGAACAGCGCTTTCAAAATGCTTGGTCTTTTTACGATGCGCTCGAAGTCTTTGTCTTGCCTTGGAGTCTTGAAAAGATGCGGCGGCTCCTTGAAGAAAAGCTACATACTTTTCTCGCGGAGAAGAGATTTGAAGAGCATCAAAAAACTTCTTCTGGTTGGTTAAGTACACTACAAAACAAGAAAGAGGTTGTTTCTATTCAAACGAATCCTTCTGTGAATTCTGTGCGACAAAATCCACAAACGCATCATGCTATTCTTTCTGAACATCATCAAAAGCCGCTGATCTATCTCTTGCATAACGAATCTATCTTCCCCGAAAGCCTCTGCAATCAAATCGCCAACCCATGGCAGGGGCGCAAGGCTTATCAGTTCGAGATATTGCGAGACAAGGCGGATATCTCTCATGCGATGGACGCGATCAAAAACCTTGATCGCGTGCCCGACGGTGTCTTGTTTGCAGGTTTGCAGGTTGCCCTACAACATCCCTTTCTTGCGGCGCTGCGAAGTCACCAACATACCGTGAAATTGTTGGTTCTTGAGCAACCCCAATCCGAGATCGTCGAATTGGCCGTTGAACTTTGCGGAGTGACGGCCACGTTGCAGGCTCCCTTGACGCTTGATGGAATTCAGCAGCACCTTCGCTCTTTTTTGGACACGCACCAAAGCTCGGATCGTTTGCATACGCTTCAAAAGCGGCTGGAAAGCAGCACTCAGATCGAGATCGCGATGCGTTCGAGGGTCGATGCGCTCGCTGCGGCCAATATCCGCGCTGTTCAACTTCTCGAAGAACTCAACGCCAAAAACAAAGAACTCGAAGCCAAAGATCATTTTCTCGGACGCATCTCGCGCACCTTGCTTACCGAGGATATGCACGCCCATCGTTCGGGTTGTTTTATGCGTGGTGAACTTCGTGAGATGCCGCTGACTGATATCTTTCAGCTACTCAACCTGAGCCGAAAAAGTGCGTGTGTCACCTTGATCCGTAAAGAAGATCCCCACCCAGCGTCGCTGTTTTTTGAAAAAGGCGAAGTGGTGGATGCTTGTTATGGTGTGTTGCGTGGAGAGCCTGTGATCGAGCTTTTGTTCCGCTGGTCTGACGCGCATTTTATGCTACAAGCCCTTCCTGCGGGGGTTGAAACGACGATCCACAAGCGCACAGATCAGCTTTTGTTGGATCTTTTACGTCGCATCGATGAGGCGCACCGCTCTTCTTCCTCGACAGAATGGAGTCTCCCCGAGGGGGATTCATTTTAGCCCTTGCGCTGGGACTGATTTCGAGCTTTGCTTGTGGGTGTTTGGTGAGACGAAGTCCTGCGAAATGTTTGGGAGTTCACGATGCGAAAGCTTGGCATGGGGTGTCTTGTCTTGGTCGGGTGGTGGGTGGGTTGCCTCGGGGGTGGATGGGCCGAAGCCCTTGCGCAATCCGCGCAAAAGCGGCCCACGCAACCCGCGCAACAACCTCCTGCGCGATCCGACCCGGCCTCTTCGAACCGTCACAAAGAACGTCTTGCACTGGGCCACAAACTCTTGGTGCAGCAAGGTTGTACAGGTTGTCACCGCCTCGATCTCGAACGTCATATCGGGCCGGGACTGGCCGGCTTATGGAATAAGTCACGCGCCATCCAACGCAACGGAAAACGCCTACACGCGATCGCTGATCGCGATGCTCTATTGCGGGCGCTGCGTGAACCGCAGTTCGAGCATCGCGACGGGTATGCGCCCGTTATGCCCGCGTATCGGCTTGTTGCACAAGAAGAAGAAGCGATCCTCGCTGTTTTACGCGATCTTTCGCAGCCTCAAAAGCTCCAAGAGGCCCGAAAAAAGGGGACCACCAGTCTTTGGCATGTGATCCTCGGTGCGCTGCTCTTTGTCTTCGGTCATCTCGGGCTTTCTAGTTTGGCTGTCCGCCGCCGTCTGATCGACCGCCTTGGCAGTGGCGCTTTTCAAGGCTTGTATTCGCTCATCGCCCTGATTTCGATGCTTTGGATGTCGTGGGGCTGGTCTTCTGCGCCGTACGTCGAGCTTTGGGTCGCACCCGCGTGGACGCGCTATCTCCCGCTTTTGGGTATGCCTGTGGTTTGTGTGTTGTTTGTGTTGGGCGTCAGTACTCCAAGCCCCACGACTGCCGGCCAAGAGAACCGACTCTCCTCAGAAGATGCCGTCCAAGGCATCCTCAAGATCACGCGCCATCCGTCTCTTTGGTCGTTTGCGCTTTGGGGAGTGTTGCATATCCCCACCAACGGCGATCTCGCGAGTGTCATCCTTTTCGGAAGTGTGGCGTTCCTTGCATTCGTCGGCATGGCCCATATCGACGCTCGCCGTCGGGCAACGCAGGGCGAGGCATGGCAAGCCTTCGCACAACAAACCTCGGCCCTTCCTTTTCTTGCGATCGTTCAGGGGCGAACGCATCTGACACGAAAGGATATCTCTCTTGTCCGCCTCTCTGCCGCCCTCGTCGTGTACGTTGCCTTGCTTTATACTCACACCCTTTTTGTCGGCGTCTCGCCATTCCCTTATTAACGGTTTCGCCGTTCCCTGATGAACATAGGAGCCTCGCTTCTCTATGCGGCTTTTTTCAAGGCGAGAGCGTGCTTTGTCTCTGTCTGGGGGGGCGTTCTTGAACGAGCGTAATTTTTTTGAGCGGATCTTGTCTCGTTTAGACAACATCTGTAAAGCAAACAGGCCCGCGCTGTTTTTTTTCAGGGGTTGTTTGCGCAAGCAACAGCACAAACCTCCTGCGGCGAGCCTTTCCCTCGGGCGCACAACGCAGGCAAGCACGTGATCACGATAGAACGGGCGTTTGGAGGCGAGCTTTTCTCTTGAACCCACAACCCGTCGAGGAAATCTGGCGATGAAAAATACCGAAAAAACGTCTTCCTCTTATTCTCTCAAGGCGTTGCTTGGTGCGGGAGGGATGGGGGTGACGTATCTCGCGGCCTACGAAGGCGTCGAAGGCTTTCAAAAACAAGTGGTGTTGAAAAAGCTACCCGCCCAATGGTCGCAATCTTCGGAATTGATGAACAGTTTGATGAACGAAGCTCGCCTCTCGATTTATCTCAATCACCCGAACATCGTGTCTTTTTGGTCGTTTGAGCGCCTTGAGCAAGAATACGCCATCGTCATGGAGTATGTGGACGGATGTACAGTGTCTTCGTTGATTCGGGCGCGTTATGGGCTCCCACCCGAAGTGGTGATCTATATCGTGATGCAGACCTTGTTGGCGCTGGATTATGCGCACAACCTGAAAGACGAGCAGGGCGAACCCATGAACCTCGTGCATCGCGATATCAGCCCAGACAATCTCTTGCTCTCCCGAGAAGGCCACGTGAAGTTGGCCGATTTTGGGCTTGCACGATTTCGCGATCAACTCCATCACACCCAACCCGGTACGATCAAAGGCAAGTTTGGCTACCTTTCCCCCGAACAAGCGCGTGGGGAAACGGTCGATCATCGCTCCGATCTGTATACGTTAGGCATCTTACTTTATGAAGGCTTGACGGGACAAACTCTTTTTGCTCGTGAACATTCATGGCGCGCTTTGCAGTCTGCGATGAATCCGAACTTTACACCCATCCAAGAAGCCCTTCCACAGATCGACCCCGTCCTCGCCTCCATCGTTCAACGTGCCCTTTCTCCCGAGCCAACCAAACGCTACCCCCACGCACGTGCTTTCTTCGACGCTTTAGAAGCTTGCATTCTTCCTCAAACCCAAGAAAAACTTCGACGCATCACCGCAGATTGTGTTCGCCAATTGGTCGCACAACCCAACCAACAAGCATCCAATGCTCCATCCGCCCAATCTTCGGGCATCTTCGCCCATCCCTCCGCACAAAGCTCGCCTTTGCTCCAAGTCCAACGCCGCCCCATCGTTTATCTTCTCGCCAACGATTCTCTGTTTGACGAATCCCTGACCCGCCGCCTCGTGGATCCTTGGTCAAACCAAAAAAACTATCAGATCCAATTACTCGAAAACAACGACCAGATTAATCAAGCGCTCCGCGCACTCCTCTCCCAACAACGCGTCCCCATCGGTGTGATCTTCGGTGGCCTTCATGTGGCCCTCGAACATCCCTTTCTCCAAGCTCTCAAAGATTTTCACGATGTCCACAAAGTACTTGTCCTTGCAGAGGCCCAACCCGAACTCTTGCGGATGGCAATCGAACTGTGCGGGATCAGCACCGTTCATCTCGGACGCCCATCCCTCGCCGATATCCACGAGCGCTTGCGAGTGCTCGAACAAAGCTCTGCCACTGTCCAACGCCTGCAACTTTTGCAACGCAACGTCGAACACAGTAGCGTCAAAGAAGCCGAACTACGAGACCGATTGAGCGCACTTGCTGACGCAAACCTTCATGCCACTCAGCTTATCGAAGAATTGCAATTGAAAAATTCGCAACTTGAAGGAGAAAATATTCGACTAGAGCGAAGTATGTCTTCTTCAGCGAATTATCTTGGGATCTCTCCAGAAGAAACGCTTTTGCAAGGAGAACTTCGCCATATCCACCTTTCTCAATTATTGCGCACTTTGAGCGAACATGACGACGTTTTTTGTACGCATTTTTTGAAAACAGACGACTCGCTCCAAGCCATGCTTTACAGCCAAGGTGGGGATATCTTGGACGTTCGCTTGGGCTCGATGTGCGGAGAAGAAGCCCTCGAAGCTCTTCTTGGTTGGCACAACGCCCACTTTTTTGTGCGTGTGCATAAAGGCCCCCTACAGCGAAGTATGCAAAGGCAACTCGATCTCAAGCTTCTCGCGCAACTACAATCCTTTTATCCTCCCCCTGAAAAAGGGTAAGCGGGTTGGCCCAAGAAAGGCATTCCATGTCCACACCAGAGTCTTCGCGCAGCCGCTGGTCGCTTCTGGCGATTCCCCCCACCACCACCGAAGAAGTCGCAATCGTTCCTTGCGATGGCTGCGACAAAAACCCACAGATCGGGCGGATCGTGCAAGCCATCGCGCAACGACAAACCCCGCATCTTGCGTGCATTTATTCCATCCCACCCTTGATCTTTCACAAAGGCCCCGGCACGCAACATCGCTACGAGCTTGCACAAGCCCGCATTAGCGTGGCTGGATGCAAGGACAATTGCCCCAAAAAGCTGCTCGCGCACGTCGCGCACGTCGAACGCGAAGTGATCCTTGCGCCTGATGCCCCCTTTGAAAGCCAAGTCCGTTCCCTTGAAGATGCGATTGTCTCGTATTCGGCCTTGATCCCGCAAAGCCCGCAAACTCCCGCTTTTTTACCTCCTGCCGCCCGTTCACCCAAACGACGGCGCTTTGTTGATCTGCCCTCTTTGCCCGAACAGCGCCCCGATTTCAAACCAACCTCGTCCTCAGTTCGTGTTGCTTCGGTCGCTTCTACGACTGCGTCTACAACCGCGCCTGTTTCTGTTTCTGTCGCTGTGACGGCGACACCCTCGATAGATCGGCTCTCTGCTACGACCCCACGCAACGATGCTTTCCCCCCACATCTCGCGCCTTCTGCCTCGGCTGCGCGTTTTTCGGGGCCGCAAACAGGATTGTTCCAAGATCAAGCCGTCAAAGCTCGTCAAAAGACCCTTTATCTGGGGCTTTTCATCGTCGCCTCGCTTGCGGCTGTGCTCTGGTGGCGTTTCGCATCTCCTTTTTCTCCGAAAACCTCGGAAAATCCGCCGCTTTCTCGACTTCCCCTAGCCTCGAAATCGCCCGAACCTCCGCGCCCCAGCGCGCCACTCCGATCCGATGCTTTTGCGCAAAAAATGCTACGGATTCAAGGGGCCAAAGCAACATCGACGCAACTATCCCGTCCGCCCGTTGCCGTGGCACAAAAGCCCAACACAACGCCACCTGAAAAACGACCGCTGACCGATACCGCTTCTGTTGTGCGACGGCCTACATCGGAGCCGCCCGCCTCGGAGCCTCTCACCTCGAAACCTCCGAAGCCACCGACAGATCCGAAGCCTCCATCTGTTGACGCTGCCCATCTGCTGCGCAGCAAGATGGTCAACCAAGGTTGGATCGGCGGACTTTGCACTTCGCAGCAGTCTTGTGACTACGCCAAACCGATGTGCTTGCCTGTCCCAAAAGGCGGATATTGCACCCGTTATTGCTTGTCGTGGTGCCCGCGCTCTACGAATCCTTGGCACGCGCCGTCTTCTTGTATCCGTGCCGATGCTTTGGCACCCTACGTTGATCCTTTGCCGATCTCCAAAGGGGGGTTGTGTATGACGCAGTGCGACTTTCGGCTTTTCCCCAAACTGGGCTGTCGTGTCGGAACAACGTGCGTCGAAGTCCCAAACCACCGAAAAAACAAACCACCTCAACGCGTTTGTGTCCCCATTCCACCCGCTCCATCGAAGGATTCTCCATGAGCGTTTTGCAACAACCCTCCCAATCACAACGACTTGCTTATGCCGGTGGCAACGAGGTTTTCTTTTCTTTTCTTCGCAGCCTCATGGAAAGCGTCGATCAAGGAACCCTGACGATCGAGCAATACCGCGCCATCTTGCGCCAATGGGGAGCCTCCATCGCCCACCAACTCCCGCTCGAACGTGATCTGATGACCGCACTTGAACAATTGGCCGAAGTCTTTAGCGTTCTCGGTCTCGTCCGTGTTTTTGAACTTGCGCAGACCGATCTTCATGCGCGCCCGTCGATCCTTGTGATGCGTTGCATGATCAGTCGTGTATTGTTTCCTGCGCGCCGTCAGATGGGACTCCCGACCGAGAACGTCTTGGCCTTACTGATCGAAGGCGCCCTTGATTCGGTACAATTGCCGTTCCGTGTCTCTTCTGATCACCAAGATGCCCTTCATGGCGATGAATATATTTTGCACCTTGAACCCCGATAATCCGAGGATATCTTTATGTCTTCACTGCATCCTACGGCCTCTCGTTGCAGCGCCCACACACCGCAAAACTCGCCGAAAGATCCCATCTCTGAGGTTCGCCCTCGTCGGCTCGGTTGCAGCCGCCACTCTTGGCGCATCTCGTGGGCTCCTCTTCTCTTGCGCTCGTCCACACCATCCAAATGGGGTGTACGATGAGATCTCAACAAGCCTATCACACACTCTCGCAATGGCTTGGACTCCCGCCTGTCACGCAGGAAGAAGTCGCCGTGTTACAATACGGAAATACTCTTTCTGCAAAGGAACTGCACCAGATATTGCCCGCTTCTTGCGTCTTGATCGACGTTGCTGCTCTTCAAAAGAACAATTTGTACGCACATCGTCGACTCGTTTTGGCCCATGCCTTCGTGGTTTTAACCAACCGCTCGATCGACGACACCAAGGCGCAGATGGCTTCTCTTCGACCGCCTGACGCGGTGTTGTACACGCCCGACTTCTCTTCTGTGGGGCTTTTGCAAAAAGAACTCGACAAGACCGTCTCCGCGCTTTGTCGCTTGGTATTTCATTCTACCCGCGCAGAGAACGCCGAGATCGAATCGATGGATTATCTCGGACTCAAGTGCCCCATGCCGATCGTTCGGCTTTCTGCGCACGTCCGAAAAAGCAACCCTGCCTCGCTAGACATTATGGCCGATGATCGGGCTTTTCCAGCAGATCTGAAAGCATGGGCAGAACGCAGCGAGGCACGTATCGAATGGCTCTCCTCGCCCGACGCTTTGCCTTTTCGTGTGCGCCTACACTTCGCGAAAAAGCCCCCCGTGATCCCTGCACCCGCTTCTAGCTCTTTTGTGATCAAAGTCCCGCCCGAACTTCTCGCCGCTTCCGCTGCTTCTGTTGCCTTGGCTTCTACTTCTGAAAGCGCTTCACTCCTTCCTCCGTCTGTCCGCGATCTTGGGCTTCCATTGCTTGCGAGTCTCGATTACAACGACAAACGCTCGCCGCTTCACCTTGTTGCTTTGCAAAAAGAACGAAAACAACACACCAAAGCCGGCCTTTTGCGCATCGAAACCCGCGATCCCCAATTCATCCAAGACGTCCAACACTGGTGCGAACAAAAAGACGTTCGCTTTCTTCACGCCCAACAATCCGACCAGTCTGTCGTGGTTTGGCTCGCTTTTCCCGGGTCCGATCTCTCGACCTCTTCTGCCTCGTTGTCCTCGCTCTCTTCGAGACCATCTGCGGGGCACGTCGCAAACAACCCTCTTCCCGCTTCCTCTCCTCCGCCCTCTCCTCATGGCTCCTTGTCTCCAGCCCCGAAAAATGCCTCCTTTTCCCGCGATACCGATACCCGCACGCCTACCCTGCAACCTCCTATCTCCATTGATTCTTTGATCGATTTTCCCGTCCCTCTCGCCTCAAACACAACGCAGCCCTCCAGTCCTGGATCGTTCTCGCTTCCTCTTGACGGCCTTTCGCATCTTTCCGCCTCTAGCGGCTCTTTTGAAGACCTTGCCCCCGAACCGATCCCCCTCAATTTCTGTGGACTCAAATGTCCTATGCCCATCGTCCAACTCAGCAAACAGGTTCGCGAACATCCCAAACTACCGCTGAAAGTCAGCGCAGACGACCCTGCTTTTCCTGTCGACCTCAAGGCTTGGTGCGATATTCACGGATACATCGTCCAAAAAGAACAACAACAAGGCCATGTGTACCACGCTTGGTTGCACAAGCCCTGATCCATCGGTCAATCAAGCCGATCCCCTTAAAAGGAGCCCCCTATGTCTGTATCTTCGGACTCTTTGGCACAACAACTCGCCCAAGCCATGCAAAGCAAGGCCATGAATGCCGCCGCTGCGGATAACCAACAAATGACGATCTTGCTCTCTAGCGACGACTTCGACCGCGTATTCCTCGCATTTATGCTCGCCATGTCCGCCCGCTCCATGGGCCTCGAAGTCAATATCTTCTTTGCTTTGTGGGGGCTGAATCTTTTGCGCCGAGATAAACATCAACCTGCGCTTGGAAAAAAAGGAAGTCTTTTGCCAGAAAGGAAAAAATCTTTTCTTTCTCGTATGATGGGATGGATGATGCCCAAAGGCCCCGCACGCGTCGGCCTCTCCAAAATGAATTTCGGCGGCATGGGAGCCATGATGATGCGCCACTTTATGCAAAAAGCTGGCTCTTCTTCTTTGCCGCAACTGATGGATATGGCTGTCGAAGCAGGTGTCAAGTTCACCATCTGCACTTTGACCATGGAGATCATGGGCTTCACCGAAGAAGATATCATGGGACTCCCCAACCTTCAGTGCGCGGGCGTGACTTCTTGCCTCGGAGATGCCGTTCAATCCAAGCTGTTCTTTGTGGTCTGAGCGCTTTTTCCCGTTCCCACGGAGTCTTCTGTGCAACCTCATCTGATCATCATCACACGCGGTCGCGAAGACGGCGGTCAAGCCGCTTTGCTTGGAACCAAACTCGCTCTTGCTTTGCAAGCCATGGGCTGCCCTGTCAGTATTTTTCTGACTCTTTCGGGAACCCGATGGGCTTTTGAAGGGACGGGCGAAGACGTCCAACTCGCCGACGAACCCACGCTCGCAACGTATCTCAGCACCTATCTCGAACAAGACGGGCCGATGCTTGTGTGTTCGCCTTGCTTGGATGCTTATTGCTTTCTTCCCACGATGGACAGCAACGCTTTTCGCCAATCGCTGCGCAAAGGTGCCCATTATGCCGGCCTCTCAAGTGTTGCAGAGATTATGATTAAAGGCCAAGTCACTGTTTTTTAAGGATTGTCTATGACCAAAACACCCAAAGGGCATCTCATCGTCCTGACACACGGCCAAGAAGACGGAGGCTCTCGTGCGACCTTGGCCTTTGCTCTGGCAGTTTCTCTCCAAGCGATGGGCGAAGAAGTTGTTGTCTTTTTGCACGCACAAGCTGCGATCTGGGCGTTTGAATCGGCTCTTCAAAGCATCCATATCCCCGGCTTTGATCGGCTTGATACCTACACCAAACTTTTCGAAGAAGCAGGCGGGCAGATCTATGTCTGCGCGAGTTGTGCGGAAGAAACCCAAGCTGCCCTCCCGCCTCAATCCCATCAATCGGGCGGTTTGCGCTCTTGCGTCACACAAGCAGGGCTGACCAAACTCGCCTCTTTGTTGATCACGCACAAAGCCGTCTCGCTTTAAGGTGTGCGGTTGCTCTCTTTCTTCCTCAGGAGTCCCCGATGCCTCCGTCTGTTTCTGCTGCTTCTGTAATCCTTGTTCCTTGCAATGGGCATACACTACGCGGCCAACTCACTCAACGCGTTGCGCAACTTTTGCGCGAACAGATCGACGATATCGAGGTCGTTGATCTCGTCCCTCTGATGGCCGAACTACCCCACGCCCTCCAACTCGCCCGCCAAGCCAAGTCCCTTGTCGGCCTTGCTGGATGTCACCATCGCTGCGAACGCAGCGCTTGCCAACAATTCCTCAAACGCCCTCTCGATCAAGAGATCCTTTTGGAGCATTTTATCGAATCTTCGTGTAAAGAATTGCAAGATATCTCGGAAGAAGATTTCGAAAAATGGGTTCTTCAGATCACCAGTAGCGTCTTGGGCCAACTCACGGCTCTTTGAGTGCTCAGCTTCTTTCCGAGTCCCTGCTGTTCCTTGGGCCAACTCACACCTCATCCAAAATCCGCCCACTGCGTGATCGTAAAACGTAGGAGTAGCAAGGTGTGGCGAACACTCGAACACATCGTCTGTGCTGTCGGAAAGACAGCACGTTTGTACGTAAAAAGGCAAACAAAACGCAAAAAAGCGGAGGTTGCTTGCTCGAACAACTGCTCATACAAAATGCTGTTGTTGTGTGAGCATGTCCGTTCGCTGCTCTATGTCCCGATACACGGGCGGTTCGCGAACCGCCCCGTGGGCATCAGGTTAAGCAACGACATCGGAAGAATGAGCGTCTTGTGGTTCCCCCTCACCCCCCCCGGCCCCGCCCTCTCCCCGCTGTCGCGGAGGCGAGGGGGGGTGAAGAAGGCGGAACATCCGTACGGATGGTGGAGAATTGAAAACCATTTCTTGCATAACAGACGGATGGAACGAAAGAATGGAAGAGAATAGAAAACAACCATGCATAAAAGTACGGATTATCCGAATGAGTTGCATGACTCTTTCCCCCTCTCTACGCAGCGATTCTTAGAGCGACC
>CAUJFU010000148.1 GCA_963169055.1 Myxococcota bacterium | reverse complement strand
TCCGCGTGTCCCGCAGATGCATCGGACTGGAGAAGCATCCGACTGTGCCTATCTATTCTCTCCCAACGTTTCCTCCACCAAAGTTTCCCTCGGCTTCTGGGGGCGGGTCAACGGGGCAAGACTCACAAGCCCGCTCCCTTTCGGGGCGGGTCGTTGACCAGAGATTCAGCGTGTTGCTCAAAAAACAGCCACAGCGATCCGAGTATGGCCGTCTGTTGATAGGTGTTTATGGATGAGGGACAGGGGGACGTGGCGAAGGCGCGCTTTGACTTGTCGGCTTGGAAGTGGGCAGTACGCGCATCGTAGGGGCGAGCGGTCGAGCAGCGGGGAGACCGCGCAAGAAAAGGCGCGGAGTAGGACGTGAAGGCGTTGTGCGAGGAGAAGTTGGGGGGAGAGTACGCAACGGAGCGGATACACCGCGTTGTAGAGAAGGAGCTGTACGCGAAGGGGCGGATACACCGCGTTGTAGAGCAGGAGCTGTACGCGAAGGAGCGGATACACCGTGTTGTAGAGCAGGAGCGGTACGCGAAGGAACGGAAGCGTCCCGCTGTTGGGTAGGAGCGGTACGAAGGCGAGGTTGAGGCGGAGTGATCTCGCGTGCATCGTCGGGATCTTGGGGGTTGAGGGCAGGAGGGTTATCGCGTTGGAAGCTTTCGTGGATGGTGGGTGGAGCATGGCGGGTGGGTTCGATGTGTTGTTGTCGGTGAGTTGGAGCATCAAAACGGGCTTGTGTCGAGCCTTTCCACACCCACAGCAAGAAAGCAGCGAGGCTCATCAAGCAGCCACCCACAAAGAACAGCGCGGAAAGTTGGCGAACACGTCGATAGGAAAGGATGGCTTGTTCGGTGGCTTGCTTGGTGCTGGATAGGGTTTTTTCGGCGGTTTGGTGTTTTTGGCGTTCATCGCCGAGGCGTTCAAGTTCTTTTTGAAGGGCTTTGGCTTCGGCGAGGGCAGATTCAGCGGCTCGGCGCTCTTGCTGTGCAGCATCGCGTTCGGATTTGGCCGACTGTTGGGCTTTTTCGGCTTCTGCTCTTTGAGCATCGACTTTCGCGGCAAGGTCTGCGGTTTTTTGCGCTTCTTTTTGGGCAGCCAGAGCGGCTTGGCGGGTGTCTTCTTCTTTTTGGATGGCGGCTTGGATCTGAGCGAGGCGATCTTCGGCGGTACGGCGTTCTTTTTGGGCTTGTTCGAGCAGGTTTCGAGCGTTGTCTTGTTCGGTTTTTGCGGTCTGTTGGGCTTTTTCAGCTTCTGCTTTTTGGGCAGAAGCTTTTTGTTCGGCTTCGATTGCAGCGGATGTGCGCTGTTTTGCAGAGGCATCGGCCTGTTCGGCAGCCGCTTTGGCAGCGAGGTGTTGTTGTCGGGTATGTTCGAGGGCCTCACGTTCCGCAACAAGCGCGGTTTTCTCTTGTTCAAGGGAGACAAGAAGCTGTTGTTGACGGGTATTTTCTTGAGAGATCGAGGCGAGGATCTCTTCGTGTTTTTTGCGTTCGAGAGCGAGGGCGTCTTTGGCTTGTTGGGCTTCGAGCGTGGCTTGTTGAGCAGCGGAGTGAGCGGATTGGGCTGCGGTTCGGAGAGCGAGGGCTTCTTCGTTGATCTGCTGTGCTTCAGCGAACAGAAGTTGGGCCTCGGACTGCGCCGAAGAGAGGATGGTGTCGGCTTGGGATTGGGCGGTTTCAAGGATGGTGTGAGCTTCCGAGTGAGCCGATTCGATCGATGTTTTGGCTTGGTTTTGGGCGGAGTCTCGCGCAAGTTGCGCTTCGGAGTGTGCCGAAGAGAGAGCCACCGCAGCTTGGGCTTGTGCGGTTTCGATGATGGCTTGGGCTTCAGTCTGTGCGGATTCAAGGAGCGATTGAGCGTTGGCCTGTGTGGTTTCAACGATAACTTTGGCTTCGATCTGTGCGGACTCAACAAGCGATTGAGCGGTGGCCTGTGCTGTTTGGGCGGTAGTTTGAGTGGTTTCGACGATGGCTTGGGCTTCGGCCTGTGCGGATTCAAGGAGCGATTGAGCGTGGGCCTGCGCCGTTTCAAGGATGGATTGGGCCTCGGTCTGCGCCGTTTCGACGATGGCTTGAGCTTGGGCTTGGGCTTGTTCGGCGACGAGGCGGCGTTCTTCGGATTGGGCTTCGGCCTGTTCGGCGGCGAGGCGGCGTTCTTCGAGTTGTCGCTCCACGGCTTTGTTGGCTTCAAAGATGGCGCGTTGGGCTTGGGTGGCGGCTTCGGCTTGGGCGCGAGCTTGAGTGGCTTCTTCGAGGGCTTGTTGGGCTTCGGCTTGTTGCGTGAGGAGGGTTTCTTCGCGCTCGACAAGTTGTGGTTCAGATTGAGCGAGTTGTTGTTCGCGTTGGGAGAGCAATTCCTCACGTGCGGAGGCTTGGACGATTTGGTCGTTCAGGCTTTGTTGTTGCTCGGCGAGTTCCTTGCGTTGCTGTGCGATCTCAGCGGTCGATGCGTCAAGTTGGGTGTGCTGTTGTGCGATCTCGGCTTCAAGGATGCGGGATTGTTCGATGGCGGCGAGTGCATCAGCTTTTTGTTGGAGCAGGGTGCTGACTTCTTCTTGGAGGGCGGACTGTTGGGAGACAGCGAGTTGAAGGCGCTCAGTTTCGGCTTGGAGAGCGTCACGGGTTTGGGCGTGTTGTTGTTGTTCGAGCGTGAGGGCATCGATCGAGGATTGGATGGATTGTTGAGTGTGGAGGAGCTGGACGTGACGGGTCTCGGTATCTTGGATGGATTGTTGGAGGGTGTTGAGATCCGCTTGGCGTTCTTGGACTTGTTGCTGGAGGGATTCTAACGTGTTTGCAGCTTCGGTACGTTGGGCTTCTTCGTTGCTTTTGTTTTGAAGCTCTGCCAATTGTTCTTCGAGCTTTTTGACTTCGCGTTTGAGTTTGTTTTCGGAGAACAGCGCACGCTCTTTTTCTCGGCGATCTTTTTCGGAGGCGGCTTTGAGTTCTTCGAGTTCTTTGCGGGCCTGTTCGGCCTCGGTTTGGAGGGAGAGATCTTGTGGGGGTGGGCTGCTTGCGTGAACAGAGGCCGCTTGCTGTGCTTCAAGCAACGCTTTTTTGGCGTCATCGAGTTGTTTGTGCAAAGCGTCTTGAGATTTTTGTACAGAAGCGAGGGTGTCTTTTGCTTTTTGCAGGTCGTTGCGGGCTTGTTGAAGTTCGCGTTCTTTTCTGTCGAGATCCGCTTGTTGTGTGGGGCTTAGTGAAGCAAGAGACTCAAGCTGGCCGAACGGTAGACTTTCGAGCGTCGGAAGCCCAGATATCGGGCCAGAAGAGGCACGCAGATTGAGCAGATCTTGGGCGATATCTGCGGAGATTTGTTCGGTCGCCACGAACTGATGGGGGGTTGTGGGTTGTTGGCGAACGACGGTGCCTTCGCTGAAATTAGTTTGATCACCTTGTTCGGCGCTGGCATCGAGTTCGACGTTGTAGCTTTCAAAGGGCGATTCGACAGCAAAGGGCGAATCTGCGGGAAGGCTGGTTTGCGAGGCCTGCGAGGCAGCGTATTGACTGGCATTGTAGCCATCATACGAGGCGGAAGAGACCGCAGCAACGGGGGATTGGGCAGCAGACTGGGGATGTTGGGGATGATAAAGATAAGCACCGCATACGCAGGCGAATTCGTAGTCGGCAGGATATCCAGCAAGGTCGTAGCTTTGACCGCATTGGTAACACGTCAAGATCATGTTTAGGGACTCCTGAGAGGGCTGCTTGAGAAAGCAGAAGTCGTTGAAGTCGCAAGCAAGGCCATTCTCGAAGCAGAAGGGCGTCTTTCAAAAAACTCTCTGACGAGAAGAGTCTGACCTTGGGGGCAAGGCCCACCCTTGAAGCCAGACAGCGGGTCGTAGGGCGACGATGCCAAGAGAACTCCTTGGCTTTTCGATGGTTTTCCCGTGCGAAGCGACCCCTTGCCTTGTGACAAGGGGGCAGGATGCCACGAGAACAGGCAAAGCACAAGAAGCAAGATGGGGTTGTAGAGCGAAACTGCGCCGCGTTGTGTCAAAGCTGGAAAAAGGCAGGCCAGAAAAAGCACCCGAGGGGAAGGTCGGAGCAAGAAAAAACAAGACTACGCCCAGATATCGTTCTTTCGGAGCTTCGTCGAAGGCCAGAGATTAAGAGGATTTAGGGAGCGTCCAGCCGTTGGGGATGGGGCCGATGTCTTGGATGATCTCGCGGTGACAAGACCAAACGAGCTTGATGGCTTCTGCGGTACCGATGCCCGCACTGCGCGGATCTCCGGCAGGACCGAACCAATGGTTTTGCGGTGCGCCTGTGGTACGTGCGCGAAACCCTGCGTAGGTTGTTCCGTTGATGGTGTGAGCGAGAACTTGTTGGACAAAGTGCGGATCGTTGGAGACGACGGCCGCCGTCAAGTGCAAGTGCATACGCTCGCAAGCTTCGAGAACAAGGGGAAGTTGGTGATCTTCCCAAGAAGTGACGACTTGGAACGGGGCAAAGATCTCGGTGCAAACGGTTTCAAAATGTTGTTCTTTGAGGATCTCAGGTAGCGGAACAAAGATCGCGGTGGGTTTGTAAGCCCCGTAGATCGAGGGGACCGGATACCCCGTGAGATGCTCACCACCACAAACAATATGCGCGCCCGGGATCTTGAGCAGTTTGTCGCGTTGTTCATCCATCTCTTGGTTGGTGACCGACAAGATCGGGCCGATCGTGAGATCTTCGACATTTCGGCGTGCCGCAAGAGTGCGCAAACGGTCGAACAGGCCGGCCTGAACCCAATGCTGGTGTGCAAACAAGATCGACTGTGCCGAACACTTTTGTCCGCTCGCAGCATAGGCATCTTGATCGCATTGCCAAGCCACATAATCCATCATATCAGGCGTATAATCTGGGCCAAGGATCTTCCAGTCAAATCCGGCATCTTCGATAAAGATCTTACCTTTGGTCGCGATCGCGAGTTGTTCCGCCACAGGCGCACTCCCCGTAAACTGAAGAGAGCGCGCTTTGGAAGTTTCGATGATCTGGCCCATCACACGGCCCCCACAATGGATCTGATCTACATCTTCCATCGGCATCCCGCACTGATGCAACAAACGAATGAATTGTTCGATCACCATGCTGGTCGTCGAAGCATTTTTGATCAACACTTTGTTGCCCATGTACAAAGCGCCCATCAGTTGCAAAGCAGGGATCTCTAAGGGGAAATTGAAGGGAGCCACAACAATCACAGGGCCGTACGGCCAACGGTAGCCGTGGCTTTGTTGGCCGAGATGATCGCCGGGATGACTAAATCCACGCGCCAAAAATCGCACCTGATCGCCCGAAAAGTTTTCGAGAAACAAACGCACCACCGTCACTTCGCCCATCGCTTGGGCGTAACTTTTGGGCATCACACGTTGGACGCAACGTGCAAAAAAGTCCGCCACTTCGGGCTGACGGATCGCTGCGGCTGCTTTGGCCGAGATATCGCCGTACATCCGATAACGTTCCACATTTTTCAAGGGGTTGTGAAGGCCGCTCTTCGGGCAGCTTGCAAGACTGTCAAGAAAAGGTTGGATCTCATCGCTGCGGGTGTTCGGCATCTTAAGAAAGATCTCACCGTTGAGCGGATCGGGGATATCGCTGCTCTCACGCGGCAAAGTCCACTTGCCCCCCACAAGATTATATAACTGCGTGGGCTTTGCGCCTGAAAGCGTTTTGGGATCAAGCGTAGCAAACGCCAATACGTCTTTGGACATCGCGGGCCTCCTTACAGGATAAGAGATGAGGAAAGAAACGCCGCCCATCTTGGAGCCATGACACAGCGGTGTCAATCATCAAAAAGCGGAGTGCTGAGATAGCGCTCTCCTGTATCACAAACCACCACAACGATTGTCTTTCCTTGGTTTTCCGTTCGCTTGGCGATCTGCAAAGCTGCCCACAACACCGCTCCCGAAGACAGACCACTCAAGATCCCCTCCCGTGTGGCAAGCATCCGTGCGCCTTGTGTCGCCTCTTCCTCTTGGACAGGGATCACTTCATCGACAAAACGCGCATCATACACATCTGGCACAAACCCCGCGCCGATCCCTTGGATGCCGTGTGGACCCACAGGCCCCCCCGAAAGCGCCCGAGAGCGCGACGGTTCCACCGCCACCACCTGCACCGAAGACTTGCGCTCTTTCAACGCACGCCCTACACCCGAGATCACTCCGCCTGTCCCCACACCCGCCACAAAAATATCCACCTGCCCGTCCGTATCTTCCCAGATCTCTTGAGCGGTTGTGTCGTGATGAATCTGCGGATTCACGGGGTTTTTAAACTGCTCGGGCATGTACGAACCCGGGAGATCGCGCACCAACTCTTCTGCCTTTTGAATGGCTCCCTGCATCCCCAAATGGCGGGCAGTCAGAATCACTTCGGCGTTGTAGGCTTTCAGGATCTTGATGCGCTCTTTGCTCATCCCCTCCGGCATCGTCAAGATCAGACGGTAGCCTTTGACCGCCGCCACCCACGCAAGCGAGATCCCTGTATTGCCCGATGTCGGCTCAATGATCACTCCCCCCGGTCGCAAGATCCCCGCACGCTCGGCTTGTTCAATCATCCCCAAACCTATCCGATCTTTCAGGCTCGCCCCCGGATTCAAGTTCTCTAGCTTCCCAACCAAACGCACCGAAAGACCCGGGCTGACCCGCGAAAAATGCACCAACGGCGTTCGGCCCACAAGATCACAAAGCGAGTCGGCTATCCGCGACATCCAACACTCCATCCCAACAAAGCACGCTACTTCGATAGCACGCACAACACAAACACACCGCAAAAACGGCCCGCTGGTGCAATTCCCAACAAAGAACGTCGGGAAGTAGCACGACCCTTTTCAGCGCGTCAAGCCAAAAAAGATTTGCATCTTTTTTTGATTGATTTTATCTTGCCAAAAGTCAAAAGCTCTGGTATGTATGCCCCCGAGCATTGTTTTCTGCACGTTATTGAGTCATCACCGAGGGCGAGGGGTTGTTGCTGTGCGAAAGCGCGGTGACACATTCCGAAAACATCTGAATCATCGAAAAAAGAACCTATCCAACCACATGAGAAGGTCGCCTGCACCCCCATTTATCGGGGGGGGTTTGGGGTGGTCCTCGTCATGCAAACCAAAGGAGTCTGGGAGTGTCACAGGCTGCATACGAACGTTTGTTGCGCGCCAACGAATTGTTGGCACAGGGAGATCGGGACAACGCCGTCGAGGCATACCGCGATGTACTGCGCATGAATCCAACACCACAACAACGCCAAGTCGCAGAAGAACAGTTGCGCGTCATGGGCAGTCTGCCCTACACCTTCGCAACTTCGGGGAAAGTCATCCGCAAAGCGGCTGCCCCTCGCCTCGAACGCAGCGATCGCAACGAACGCAGTGGCCCAAGTGAACGCTTTGAGCGCAGCGGCCCAAGCGAACGCTTTGAACGCAGCGGCCCAAGCGAGCGCTTTGAACGCAGCGGCCCAAGCGACCGTTTCGATCGCAATGACCGTTTCGATCGCAATGACCGAAGCAGTGCAAACGATCGTGGCGACCGCAATGATCGACCTGTGCGGATCGTCGAGCGAGCGGAGCGCACCGAGCGCCAAGGCGCACGCGTCCCACTTGATGATCTTCGCTCCGATGGAAACTACGGATCTCGTGGTGCTTACGGCGCAGGTCGCCCCTCCGGCGGCCCTGATTGGGGGTCCAAAGCACCCGGATCAGCAGGCGTTCCGCTCAGTCGCTCCGAAAAGATCTTGTCTGTCCTCGATAACTTGTTCAAACCCAACGAACCAGAACAAGTCCCAGACGAGGACGATGTGGACGGCAATCGCAATTACCGCGTCGGCAAACGCACGCCGCCGCCCCCCAAAAAACGGGCTTTTAGCGAACCCGAGCGGCCCCGCCAAGAGGAGCGTTGGGGCAAGCGGGAACGCGAACGCGAACGCGATGATGAAGAGGGCAGCAAAAGCAAAAAAGCAAAAAAAGCCAAATCGCCCGAAGATTCGCCCAAACCGCCTCGTCCTCGCCCCAACGAAAGCGCCGAAGCCTACGAAAATCGCCGCCAGCGCTATCAAGTGTGGCTCAAGCTTCAAGAGCGTTATCCACATATCGATATCAATACCGCTGACCGCCTCAACCAAGAAAGCTGGACGCTCAAGCAGTTGCGCGAAGCCCAACAAGGCAAACGCCGCGAGCAATCCAGAAAGCGCAAAGCCTATCTCGAAGGCCGTCTGGATGTGACCCGCGATTACCCGGGTTCGCAGATCCTCGATAGCTGGACGCAATCGAAAGACCTCGTTTGGATTTGGGGCGTCAATGACCCACGCATCCAAGGCCGCATGATGGAAGTCCACGTCTTCCATTGCATCGTGCGCGGAAAATCTCGCAAAAAGCGCCGCGTTCACAAGTTGGAGATGCAAGCCCTCGCGCCCCTACCGTGGCGCGATACCGTCCTCTCCAACGCACGCATCGACGAAGAACTCTACGCAACACGCCAGTTGCCTTCCTTCGATCCCAACGAACGACCCACGTTCGAAGACCAAACATGGGACAAGGCCGACCAAGGCTCGATCTATCTCTGCCTTGCCGATGGCTCTTGGATCTGTGGCACCATCTCTTGGTCCGATCCTTATCAAATCGGTCTGATCCTCCGCTGCGAAGATACCCCTTGCGACGAAGAGATCGAACTCTTTGTCTTCCGACACGCGATCGCCCAAGTCCACCGACACAAGCCCAACGGTTGGGACCAAATGCCCCTCGCCATCGATGTCCTCTCCCACAAGCACAGCCCTTCTTCCGAAGAATAGTCCGCTTTCTTCACCACCCCTCCTCGCCCACCACAACCCCCCCCTCACTTCACCGCCCCTCTTCACCCACCACAGCCCCCTCACCGATCACCTCGATAACTCGCCTTGATCGCTCCTGCTCAGAGTGCAGAAAGAGCGGCAAGCGCTTGGGGCGAAGGGGGGAACCATCCCCCGAAACGTTCGAGGTAGTGAAAAAAGGCCGCAATCACAAGAGAATGAGTGATCTCGCCTGAGGCGATCCGCAGGGGAAGGGTCGTCAAGGGCGCGACTTCAACATCGATCATCTCGCTACCATCGAGGGCTTGCGGATGCGTCAAACAAGCATCAAGGCCCAGAAAAGTCCAGCATCGGTTGGTTTGGAAGGCAGGGTTGGGTTCAACCACACCAAGAAGATACCATCGCTTGCAGGTGTATCCCGTTTCTTCGCGCATCTCACGCACAGCCGTTGCAAAGGGTTCCTCGCCGGGATCGACCATCCCGCCCGGGATCTCAAGAGAGATCTTGGCGGTTCCGTGACGATATTGGCGAACCAAGATAGCCTCTTGCGTGGGAGTGAGAGCGATCAGATTCACCCAATCAGGGCAAGCGACGATCACAAAGTCGTGTGGCTGGGGGAGGTCAGGGTGTGCAGCCTTGCGCTTGTAAAGTTGAAAGATCTTGTGGTCTTGGCGTTCCGTTTCTTCCAATATCTCCCATGCTTCAAGTTTTGCGTCATCTTTGCTCACGGTAGCCCCCTGCTGCGGTAATGGTGGTCGCTCCGACGGTCTTTATTCGTTCGAGTTGCCAAAGGAATCGAACTGCATCGTAAAGATGCCACGGCCTTGGGTCATGGAGCGCAAAGCCGTGCTGTATCCGAACATATCACGCAAGGCGACCCGAGCGCGGATCACGGACTTGTCACCGCGTTGATCGATGGCTTGGATCGTGGCGCGTTTGGCGTTGATATCGCCAATGATATCGCCTGTCGTTTCGTTGGGGATCACGATCTCGACCATCATCAGGGGCTCAAGCGTCATCGGTGCAGCGAGCTTCATCGCTTCTTGCATGGCTTGTGCGATAGCAGCCTTCCAAGCACTTGGGGTCGACTCTGCGGGGTTTTCCGAAGCCGTGATATCCAGCAGCGTCACTTGTGTATCCACCAACGGATATCCGCTCGGTCCACCACCTTCGAGAGCATAATTCACACCCTCCGCAAGAGCGTCCTTCCACGTTTGGGATATCTCACGTTCGGCAGGCAGGCCGTAGACATATTGATTTCCTTCACCCCGTGGCATCGGACGAATGCGCAACCGCACACCTGCAAACAGCTTCATATCATCAAGGACACGTTGAAAGATCTCTGCGACGATCACTTCGCGGGTGACCGTTTCACGGCAGACGACCTGTGGATGACCCACACGCAGCCCTTCGAGCTTGAATTCGCGTTTCAGACGGGTGGTCAAAACATCAAGGTGAAGCTCGCCCATCCCCGCGATCAACATCTGGCCTGTGCCGCTGTCTTCTTCAAAACGAAACGTGGGATCTTCTTCGGCAAGCTTTTTCAGAGAATCCACCAACTGATCGCGATCTTTGCTCGACTCGGTCTCAAGGGCGATCTTGATCACGGGTTCCATACTCGATATCTGTTCGAGCAAGATCGGACGCTCTTTGTCGCAAAGCGTGTCTCCCGTCATACTGATACGCATCCCACGTGCAGCACCGATAAAGCCCGCTTTGATCGCATCCACCGCGATCTTTTTTCCACCAAGCATCATGTACAGGCGCGCTGCGCGGTCAACGTCGCCACGCGTTGCGTTCCAGATATTGTCGCCTTCTTTGATCGCCCCCGAATAGACGCGAAAATACGTCAGTCGACGGCCTTCATCCATCATCACCTTAAAAACGATTGCACAGGTCGGTTCTTTGACGCGGCTGATCCGCTGCTCGGTCTCGCCTGTGTTGGGATTGATCCCTTCGACAGGTGGGATGTCCAACGGCGAAGGCAGGTACAAAGCCACAGCGTCCAAAAGCGGCTGTACGCCTTTGTTGCGCAAAGAACTCCCACAAAGGACGGGCTTGATCAAGTTGGCGATGGTCTGTTTGCGCAGGGCCGCATAGATCTGCTCGTTAGAGATCGGCGCTTCCATCAGATAAAGCTCGGCCAGCTCATCGTCGTTGTCGGAGAGTGCGCCCAAAAGAGCCTCTCGACCTGCAACGGCTGCGTCTTGTAGCTGAGCAGGGATGGGGCGTTCCTCGAACTTGGCCCCTAGCTCTTCGCCTGTCCAATACAAACCGATCTGGCGGATCAAGTCGATACATCCGACAAATTCGTTCTCACATCCCCACGGGATCTGGATCGCTACAGCACGCGCCTCCAACTGTTTTCCAACAGTCGCTACAGCGGCCTCAAAGTCCGCCCCCATCCGATCCATCTTGTTAATAAACACCAAACGCGGGACGTTGTAGCGCTCTGCTTGACGCCAAACCGTTTCGGTCTGGGGTTCCACACCTTCAACCGCATCGAGCACCACGATCGCCCCGTCCAAAACCCGCAGCGACCGCTCGACTTCGATCGTAAAGTCCACGTGTCCCGGTGTATCGATCAAATGGATATCGTACTCGGTGTCGTCATAACGCCAAGGGCAGTCTGCGACGGCTGCAGTGATCGTGATACCGCGTTCTTGCTCTTGATCCATCCAGTCCGTTGTGGTGTTGCCATCGTCCACCGTGCCGAGGCGATGGGTTTTTCCTGTGTAATACAAAAATCGCTCGGTTGTCGTGGTTTTTCCAGCGTCGACATGCGCGATAATCCCGATATTTCGGACGTGTTCTTGTTTGGCTTGCTTCATAACACAGATTCCTTCGGAGAGAGAGCCGTCTTGGGAGAACGAGCGAGTGAATAAAAAGGCGATGGGCCGTCAGATTAGGTTTGCTCCGAGACATCCACAGAGGCTTTGCGGAGCGCAGTGGGGGGACGGTCTTCACCGGCAAATTGTTTTTGCACCAAACGCAGATAGATGCCTTCTTGTTCGAGCAGTTCTTGGTGGGTGCCTTGTTGAACGATCTGCCCGTCGGCGATCACGACGACACGATGGGCATCTTTGACCGTTGAAAGCCGATGCGCGATCACCAACGTCGTGCGATCCTTCATCAAGCGTTCGAGGGCTTCTTTGACAAGAGCTTCGCTCTCTGTATCAAGGGCGCTGGTGGCTTCGTCAAGGATCAACAATCGCGGATCTTTCAGCACAGCCCGCGCAATCGCCACCCGCTGCTTTTGCCCACCCGACAACTGCACCCCGCGCTCTCCGACTTCTGTTCGATACCCTTCTGGAAAGCGGCAAATAAAATCGTGAGCATTGGCGGCTTTGGCCGCAGCTTCGACCTCTTCGTCGGTGGCATCAGGATCGCCATAGCGGATGTTGTCGGCAATCGTGGTAGAAAACAACATCGGCTCTTGTTCCACCACCCCGATCTGCAAGCGCAACCACGAGGCATTCAGTTCACGCAGATCGCATCCATCCAACAACACCCGACCTTGGAGCGGATCATACAATCGCGTCATCAGGCTCGCGACCGTCGACTTTCCTCCACCCGAAGGACCGACAAGCGCGATAATCTGACCTCGCGGCAAAGTCAAGTCGATCCCTTTCAATACCTCCACATCTGGACGCGATGGATACGCAAAACGCACCTCCGAAAAACGCATCTCTCCGCGCACTTCGTCGAGTACCTTGCCTTCGTCCATCGGGATCTCAGGGATCCGATCCATCAACGCAAAGACCCGATCTCCCGCCCCCGCCGCACGCATAAAGTCGGCCCACAATCCCCCCAACGCCCCCAACGAAACCGCCAACAACAACGTGTACAACACAAACGATGTCAGATCTCCCACACCCATCTGCTTGGCGATCACCAAGCGCCCACCGTACCAAAGCACCACCGCGATCGCACCGTACGCCGCAAAAGAGGCCGCACCACTAAAAATCGCCGTCGCACGCGCACGTTGGCGCGCAATCGAAAACGATTCTTCCACCGATGCGCTGTAGCGCTTGAATTCTTGGGGCTCATGCGAATACACCCGCACCGTCCGAATCCCACCGATCGTCTCTTCAGCCACCTCGCTGGCTTTGGCAAGCGCATCCTGCGCCTCCCGCGAAAGTTTTCGGATCGTTCGACCAAAAAACACCGCTCCCAACGCCACAGGCGGAACCACCAACAGCATCAGCCCCGTTAAGATCGGCGAGGTGTACAACAACAACGCCACAGCCCCAAGCGCAGACGCCAAAAAACGCAGCGCCATCGAGATATTCACACTCACGGTATTCTGTAGCACCGTCGTATCCGAGGCGAGGCGGTTGATCAATTCACCCGTTCGGCGTTGATCAAAAAATCCGATCTCTTGTCGAATAATCCGCAGATACAGATCCTGACGAAGCCGCGTGACGATGCGCTCTCCCGCCACCGTAAACAGGTACGAGCGAAAGGCTACCGCGATCCCTTGCACCAAAAAGATCGCTGTCATCGCCAACGCCGCCAAATCGATCATCCGAGTACGCCCTTTTTCGGGATGCAACGCCGTGTCGATGATCACGCGGATGGCTTGGGGGTAAGCCAAACTCATCAACGTCCCAAGCAGCAAAAACAACGTTCCGATCCACAACGTCTTGCTCTCGGGACGCGCTAAACTCAACAGCCGCTTGAGCGTATCCTTTAAATGTTCTGGACGGCCCTTGAGATCGGCCTTTTCGGCTGCGTGGGACAAGGGCGGCTTTTCCTGTGGGGCTGACGAAACATTGACCATCGGTTTTCTCTCTTCCTGCTTCTACCGCGCACATCCTACCTTTTCGTACACATCTCGCTCAGACAAACAGGCGGCGCTGCCATTCGGGAAACACCCAACCGCCAAAGGCGCGCTCCAACTCCAACGCAACGGCGATCGTCACGTGATCTTGACGCGGCATCCCGACCACTTGGAGTCCCAAAGGAAGGCCCGCTTGATTCAATCCCAAAGGAACTTGTGTGGCGGGCAATTCAAGAACATTGATGATCGCTGTGTAAGACCAATGGATCGGCAAAGTCAGCGGCACACGATGGCGGGGTGCAGGACGCACATACGTTGGATACAACATCACCCCCATCGGTTGCATCGCCGAAAGCAACTCTTCTCGCAGCGATAAGCCCGCTTCGATGGCTTTTTGCGTAGCCTTCGGAAAAACGTGGCTCAACTCGTCCAACAAACTCAACAACAACGCAGGGAGCGTATGCGGAGAACGCCGAATCCCCAACAGGGCCAACTCTCGGAGGATATCGCGCTTGCGTGAAAACCCCATCAGCTTGCGAAACAAGGCAGGTTCTTGAGCTCCACCCAGCATCGACGACCAGATCTGCACCGATTGACGGAGCTTTTCAAATGAAGCAGGGATCACCGTCGCTCCGCGCTCCGCAAGATGACGTGCCACCCGCGCCTGCGCATCCAAAAGATCGGGATGCACCTTGAGCCAACCATCGCCACGCACATCCAAAACCCGTAGTCCACGCAGATCGACCGTCGCAGGATCGCCAAGCTCCATCGATTCACAGCTTTCGTCTTCGCCGTCTGGACCCGCCATGATCCGCAACAAGGGCATCAGATCTTCTGCACGCCGACACAGCGGGCCCGTCGAAAGAAAACGCCCTGCACGCCCCTCTGCCCGAGGATATTGGCCCGATGACGGCACCAAACCACCCGTTCCTTTGTGGCCCCATACACCGTTGAAAAAGGCCGGCCCACGGATCGATCCGCCCACGTCCGATCCCAAACCAAAAGGCGATGCACCCGCTCCCACGATCGCCCCCTCACCCCCCGAACTCCCTCCAACGATCCGCGTCGGATCATAGGGGTTGTTAGTCCGCCCATAGATCTGGTTGTGGGTTTCCATCCACATACACAGCTCTGGAACATTCGTCACACCGAGCGGAATCGCCCCTGCTTGACGCAAACGCTTCACCGTGATCGCGTCCTCTTCGGGATAAAATTCTCGCCGCGTATGATGCCCGCTGGTTTGCGGCATCCCACGCAACTGGAAGCTCTCTTTGATCGTGCATGGTACCCCATGCAACGGCGGCAAGCCCGCAGGATCGCTCTCTTGACGTTGTCGATCTGCTGCCTTTGCCTCGCTACGTGCAGCCTCAAATCGCTCTTTGACCACCGCATTCAAGATCGGATTGACCTTTTGGATGTGCGCGATATGCGCCTCCACCACATCACGCGACGTCACCTCGCCCACACGAATCATCCGCGCAAGTTCCGTCGCAGAATAATGTACATAAGGGTTCATCCCCAAAACCTCCAACACGCAAATACGCACCACACGATATCCCCCGCCCTCCCTGCACGTTTCTGATCTCCCCATCCTACCGCCCAATCAGGCATTCGAGACGTTCGAGATCAACTGTGCCGCGCTTTACGCAACATCCCTTCCTGCGGCCCGATCGGCGACAAGGCAAGAGGGAGAAACAAAGGCTCACCCAAGAAACGCACAAACCTAACGAACCAAAGGCTTTGATGCAAGCCCACCCCAACGATTCTTTCCCCCCCGCCTCCATCCGCCACCCCATGCCCACCAAAAGCTGCATGGGCCTCCAGCACACGACGCCATGATTGCGAACAGCCACATCATCGCGTAGGATGGCGCGCCGCAAAAGCGGACACACAACCACACACAAACCTAACGAGGTCAACCATGCAAAAATGGCGATGGTTCGGTACAGCATGGCTGTTATTCATGCTGTTATGTCAGGAAGGATGGGCTGGAACGCCTGTCCGTGTCGTACACCACCCCAGTCTCTCACCTTCTGGCACACAGATCGCCTTCGGTTGGCGTGGCGATATCTGGGTGGCTTCTTCCCAAGGCGGAGCCGCCCGCCGTTTGACCGCCCACCCCGCCGAAGATCGCCACCCGATCTGGTCGCCCGATGGACGATGGATCGCTTTTGCCTCCCGTCGTTCCGGCTCTTACGATGTCTTTGTTGTCCCCTCAACCGGCGGAGAACCTCGCCCGCTCACCTTCCACGATGCCGACGATTTCCCCGTCGGTTGGAGTGCCGATGGACAATCCGTCTTGCTGCGCTCTCAACGCGACTGGACTTATTACAGCAAGTTTTCCCTCTACCAAGTCCCCCTCGCTGGCGGCACACCCAAACCCCTGCTTTCTGTCAACGCCGTTGATGCCGCGATCTCTCCTGACGGAAAACGCTTGCTGTTTGTCTCAGGCGATCCGCGATGGTGGCGTTCTCGCTACAAAATGCCGTACCATCGGCACCTTTGGATGTACACTTTTGCCACAAAGCAATTCCAACGCCTAACCTTCGGCCAGACCAGCGACTCGCCGAGTTGGTTGGATCAACACCGTATCGTCTTTCGCAAAGAAACCAATGATATCATGAATCTGTGGGTCATGGATCTGCGCACGCAACAACAAACCCCATGGACACGATTCACCCAAACGGGACTTCGCAGCGTTCACGCGGCCTACAACAAACAACAAGTGGTCGTCGCTTACTGGGATCGCTTGTTGCGCTACGACACCGAGAAAAAAACGCTACTCCCCCTCCACTTCGTTGCAGACGGCGATCACGGACACATCCAAGAACGCCGCGAACTACTCTCTGGCCCCATCTCCGAATACGCCGTCTCTCCGCGAGGAAAAGAGATCGCACTCGTCACACGCGGCGATATCTACATCATCCAACCCGAAGATCCCGACAAGATCGCTCGTCCCCTCGCCCCCTCCCCTGCTCACGAACAACACCTCGCTTGGTCTCCCGATGGCCGCTTGTTGGCGTTCACCTCCGATCGCGACGGATACAAGGCGATCTTCGTCGCTTCGACTTGCAAAGATCAAAAAGGCCAGCCTCGGCTGTTCTTTGCGTGCCACCCCGCCCAGATCCCCCTCCAACGCCTCAACCCGCTCCAAGCCAAACTCGACGAGCAATCCCCCCGTTGGTCTCCCACAGGCCAACAGGTCGCCTTCTTGCGTGGTCAAGGCGATCTCGTCTTGCGCACGCTCGACGGACGCGAAAACACCCTCGTCAAAGGCTGGAATCTCCAAGAATTCCTCTGGTCTCCCGATGGCAAATGGCTGCTCTTTCTGCGCGATGACGACGAATCCAACACCGACGTCTTTTTGATCAAGGCCGATGGATCGCGCCCTGCACTCAATCTCAGCCGTCACCCCGATATCGACCTTTCTCCCGTCTGGTCCGACAATGGCCGCGTCTTTGCGTGGCTTTCGCGTGGTATCGATGATCGCTTCAAGATCCACTACGCTTTCCCCAACCGCAACGACCACGAACGCGATCACTCCTCCCTCCAACGCGCCCTCAAACGCTGGAAAAAACAACACAAAAAACAACTCCAAGCCCAAACGGCTTATCTCAAAACCTCCACACTCTTCCACGCTTGGCAACCCACCCCCTCCACACGCCCCACCGCCAAAACCAAAACCGCCCCACCCACCGCCAAGATCACCTCTCAAAAACACGATCCATACCGACACACCGACGACATCCCCTCCACACACACAACATCCGCCAAACTGCGCACCCCAAAAGCTCGTCCCATCCACACCTCCAAAACCAAAACCACCGCATCCAGCGACAAACCCGCATCCACCGCATCCACCGCCAAACCCCAAACCACCGCACCCACCGCATCTCCGCCTCGCCTCATCCCCCCGAAAGAAGGGCGCTTACCGCGTATTCAACTCCACTCCAAGCGGCTGCCTTTTCGCCTACGCGCCGTCCATGATCTCCCCGGCCCCGAAGGCCCCGATCAGATCTTGGCCTCCCCCACAGGCGACGCTTTCTATCTCGCCGCAAAAGGCCGCTCCAAGGGAATCTACACCATCGATATCTTCGGCAAAAAGCTCGTCCAGCTCCATCACGGCCCTGCGTATGCGATGGCATGGGGAAAAGACCAGACGCTCTACTTTTTGGCCCCCAAAGGACAGCTCTTTGCGCTTGATCGCAAAAAGAAAAAAGCCCAACCTGTGCGTTTCCAGATCGAGCGCCGCTGGAACCTTGCGGCCCTTCATTCCCAAAAACTCAAAGAAGCGTGGGCTTGGCTCGATCGTTGGTTCTATGATCCCCGATTTCACGGCATCGACTGGCGAAAAACCTATGAACGCTACAAAGAACTGCTCCATGATGCCGTCACATCCGAAGGAATCGATGACATCATCTTGATGATGCTCGGAGAACTCGCTGCGAGCCATTTGGGCGTGTTGTCTCCGCGCTCTCAAGCCCCACAAACGCCGCTCGCCGATCTTGGCGTATCTTTCGACCCCAACCACCAAGGGCAAGGACTCAAGATCGCCCACATCCGCCCCAAAGGACCCGCCACACACCGCCGTCAACGACTCCACAAAGGCGACATCTTGTTGGCGATCGACGGAAATCCCCTTCACAGCAGCGAAAACGTCTATCGTTTGCTCCGATGGCGCGCCAATCGCCCGATATTACTCACATTGCAAGGAAAAGACGGCAAACAACGCGAAGTGTCTTTCATCGGCGGCACGTTTCACCAAGCGATCACGCAGCGCTATGAAGCATGGGTCGAACGCAATCGCCGCCGCGTCACACGATGGAGCAAAGGCCGCTTTGCCTACGCCCACATCCGCTCGATGGGCCTACCAAGCCTCGATCAATTTGAACGCGATCTTTTTGCCCATGCCTACGGCAAAGACGCCCTTGTCTTGGACGTTCGCAACAACGGCGGGGGATGGACCACCGATCGAATCCTCACGATGTTCCGACCCAAACCACACGCGATCACCCAATGGCGCGGCTCGGGCAAAGGTTATCCGGCCTTCCGTCGGCCTTTTTACTACTGGTCCAAACCTGTGATCTTGCTTTGCAACGAACGCAGCATCTCCAACGCCGAGATCTTTTCGCATGCCTTCAAAAATCTCAAACTCGGAACCTTGGTCGGTATGCCCACCTACGGCGGCGTGATCTCCACCCGCCGCGTCCGTCTCAGCGATGGCTCGCTCTTTGGCGTCCCGCTGCGCGGATGGTGGGCGCTCCCCACCCTCCAAAATATGGAAAACGGACCTGCTGTCCCTGATATCCGAGTCCCTCTCACCCCCAACGACGAGCGCCACAACCGCGACCCACAACTCCAACGCGCCGTACAAATCCTCTCCACACAAACTCCCGCCTCTCCTTGACCTCCCCCTCCAATTTCCGTAAATCTCCCCCTGCGATGGACTTTTTTTCGTGGGGTTCCACCCCACACCCCGCAAGGGAACGGCGTCCCCTTGACCCGGCATAGGCGAAAAGCTTACACGTTTTTCAAACCAACGTCTTCGTCGCTAGAACTCCCACGAACATCGGGGATTTTCGGCAGATCATATCTTATCACTAGAGCTGTCCCGTTCTCCCCAACTGTTGCACAAACAACAACACTACATTCCTTGACGGGTGTCTTGTATCCCAAAGCGATGTCCAGTAGTTTGTGCCGCAGAAATCGTCGTTCGGAAGCTCAAACCCTCCGTAAAACGAAGCCCTCCCTTGGCACAACAACAAAAGAGAACGAAGCATGTCAGAAAGAAAGAATGGAATTGTACGGCGCTATGGATGGATCGCGGCTGTTGTGGTCGCTGTGTTGTACTGGGCCTTGCGACCGCCTCAACGATGGCCTGCAACCCACGCAAAAGTCCGAGATGTAGTGTCGATCGTCGTGGCAACAGGCAAGATGCGCGCTCGAAACCAGAGCGTGCTCAGCGCCGAATCCATCGCCCAAGTCGGAAAGCTCTGGGTTGAAGAAGGTGACACCGTCAAACGCGGCCAAAAGATGGTCACGTTGCACCAATCGGATCTGCCGTATCGTTTAAGCCAAGCCCGAAACGCCCTACTGACCGCCCGCCAAGTCCTGCTGCAAACGCAGCGAAAAGCCCTCCCTTCGCAGATCCACCAAGCCCAAGCCGATATCCTCCAAGCCAAGAGCCGTTTGCGCCAATCCAAGATCGACCTTGCACGAGCCCTCAAGCTGTTCAAAAGCAACTCGATCTCCACCGCCGAACGCGATCAAGCGACCTTTGCCAAAGAACAAGCCGAAGCAATGGTGCTTTCCGCCCAAGCCCGCCTCGAACAACTCCACGAGATCCCCCGCCCCGAAGATGTCCAAGTCGCCCGTGCGCGGGTTGCCGAAGCCGAATCCGCCCTCAAGCTGCTCCAAGAACAAGTCCGCAAGATGATCATCTATGCCCCATACGACGGCGTGGTCGTCAGCCGCCTTGTCAACCTCGGACAACAAGTCGCGATCGGCACACCCTTGTTTATGATCTCCGATCCATCGAGCTTAGAGATCTTTGCAGAAGCTGACGAAAACACACTCGCCCAGCTCCAACCCGGACAGCGCGCCATCGCCATCTCCCCCGCTTACAAACAACACCCCTTCCCTGTCGAACTCGAACACATCAGCCCCCAAGTCGACGCCAAACGCGGCGTGATCGGCTTGCGCTTAAAGCTGGTCAAACCACCCGACTTTGCACGCATCGACCTCACCGTCGACGTCAGCATCCAAACCAAGCTCTGGCCGGGCTCGCTCAGCCTACCGATCCAAGCCCTGATCATGCGCGAAAATAAGCCCTACGTCATGACTGTAGATCACGGTAGATCCCGGCTTTTGAGTGTTCAGTTGCGCGGACAAAACCCCGACTGGATCGTGATCGAAAACTTTTCAGACAAGATCCCTGTCTTGCTCGACGCCCAACAGATCGCCGAAGGCGAACCCCTGCGGCTTTCGATCATCAAAAACGCTGGAGAAAAAGATCACCGAAAAGCCCTCAAAGCAGGCAAAGCAGGAGGCGGACGTGGAATGTGGTAATCGAGCCTATCTCCATATCGCCCAAACCACCGGTGTCTTTGCACAAAAGAGAGGGCTTCGATGAATCGATTTGCTTGGTCCATGGCGCTGCGCAGCCTGCGCCATAATATCGGTCAAACCTTGCTGACGATGGGCATCGTCATGATCAGCGTGACCCTGATCATCGGTTTGAGCACCATGATGGAAGGGATGCAATCGCGTATCACCACCACCATTACAGAGTCCATGCCGCACATCACGATCCTGCCCGAAGAGCGCATCCCCCAAGCCGCTTGGCAGATCCCCGCACTCCAAAAAAAGGGCGCACCCACCCTATACATCGGCAAAAGCTTCAGGATGTCCAACCAGATCCGCAAACTCGAAAACTGGAACACATGGGAACAACGTTTTGCCTCCTTTGATCCGTTGGTTCGGGCGGTCGTTCCGGTCGTTTCCGAACAGGCCATCTTGTTTCGCGGCGCGCTTCCCACCGCCGTAAGCATCACAGGCGTTGTCCCCGAAGAGTACGACAAAGTCATCCAGATCCAAGACAAGCTGATCGGCGGAAAATTCTTTGGCCTCAATACGGGGCAGATCGTGATCGGGATCGGTGTCGCAGACGATCTCTCTGTACAGATCGGCGACAAAGTCCGCCTCGTCAACGCCAATTCCGAAAGCGTCACCTTCACAGTCGCGGGAATCTTTGCCACAGGCGCACGTATGCGCGACCGCAGCTCGGCCTACATCCCGCTGCGTGACGCACAATCCCTGTTTGGCCTATCCACCGCAATCTCCGCCTTCTACATCAAGCTTGGCGAGATCTACCAAGCCAAGCGACTGGCCGTCCGTTTGCGACAGCGCGTGCCTTTCGAGGTGCGTTCTTGGATGGAAGACAACGAAAACTTCTTGACCGCCATGCAATCGCAAAACGTCACCACCAACATCATCTTGCTGTTGACCACCATCGCCGCAGGGCTGGGGATCGCCAGCATCTTGATCATGTCTGTTGTCAGCAAGATGCGCGAACTCGGCATCCTCAAAGCCATGGGAGCCACCCGCGCCCAAATCATCGGCGTCTTCACTCTTCAAGGCGTGATCATCTCCTTCTTGGGTGCTTGCATGGGAACAGGCGTCGGCATGGGCCTCGCACACTACCTCACCTCTTTCAAACGCCGCGATTCCTTGGGGCGCTTGGTCAGCATCTTTTCCGTCGAAGTCAAACCCAGCGTCATCCTCGCCGCTTTCTTAATCGCCATGGTCGTGGGACTCCTTGCGGCCTTGTACCCCGCTTGGCGAGCCTCCCGTGTCAACCCCATCGAAGTGATCCGAGGAGCTTAGAACCATGAGCAAAATCAAATCCAAAACTTCCACCCACCCCCGAGCATCCGACAAAAACAATCAATCAAACTCAAATGCGTCCTCGGTTCCGCCCACCGCTCCATCCGCAGCACAACCTTCTGCTCCTACCGAGTCGATCGAAGATATCCTCGAAGACATCGAGATCCCCGACGCCAAAGACACCACACCACCCTCCACCCCAGAGATCCAAGCCGATGCGTTGGCTTTCCACAAACAGCACTTTTGGACG
>CAUJFU010000147.1 GCA_963169055.1 Myxococcota bacterium | reverse complement strand
AATATGTTGCTTGATCTCCTCAAGCTTCCCTTCGCCGACGATGGTGGCTGCGCACAATTTTGCGCGCTTTTGAGAGGTCGAAGCCACCACTTCAAAACCGAGGGTTTCCACAAGTCGTCTCAATTCAGTCATGGAAGAAGCATGCTGTAGATCGGTCACTTGGGGACGTTGCACGCCCACCAAAAGGGCGCGGGGGGGACGTTGTTGGGTTGGGTGCATGGGTTCCTCCTGTATTTTCGGGCCGTTTGTCTTCGCAACCATCTCATGAAAGACAAGCCGTCTACGTTGTTCCGCCTCACGCGGATCACTTCCCCGAAAAACTCGGATCGCAGATCACCATCTCTCCCCCTGAGCGCAAGCCCTCGCCTTCCAAAACCCCCGTGTTCTCGCCACTTCAAGCGGCAACGCTGTTGGTTTGAAAAACGACTGTTCACCCCGCCGATACGGGGTCAAGGGGCGCAAGTCCCTTGCGGGGCGTGGGGTGGAACCCCACCCAATCAACGTAAAAAACAGTTGTGGGAGAGAAACCAGACGAGAAAGAAAGACCAGAGGAGAGGTAAGAGGACGGTAGATAGGGGGAGATTAGAGGGTGGGGATGGTGGCTTTGTTGAGGCTGACTTGGTAGATGCCGAAGTGTCCCGAGGCGATAAAGGCGTAATCACCGCTGAGTTCGACGTTTTGGGCCCATCCGAGGGTGCGCTCGAAGTGGAGGGCTTTGGGTGCGGAGGCGTCAGCGACGTCGGCGATCAAGAGACCTTCACCGGGGAGTTGGATGAAGAGACGGTTATTTTGGACACCCGAGAGCTGCATATTGCTGGTGCGGGTGGCTTGGGAGAATTTCTCGGCGAAGGTATTTTTGGAGAGGTCGAAGATCGAAAGGGTATCGCTGCGATCGTACCATTCGATCTTGTTTTCTTGCATAAAGTACCAGTCGCGGGTGGCGTTGAGATAGAGGCGGTCACCATCGGCGATCATGTCTTTGAGTTGCCAGCTAAGGAAGCTGCGGGAGGCTTGAAGAACGGCCCACTTGGCGTCTTGGCTTTGCTCAAGCAGGTGGAGGCGGAAGACCGATTGGTATTGGTTGTAGGTGTTGTTGCCGTTTTTAACTTGGCGGAGGATATAGGACTGATCGTTGGTCAGGAGCTTGACTTTGCCGTTGTATGCCCATGCTTTGCTGAGGCGACCGGGGAGGTTAATCTGGCCAGAGGAAGCCCAACCATTGGCTCCGCGTGCCCAACGCTCTGCATAATAACGGAAGATGGTGAAGCCTTGGTTGTTTTGGTTACGGGTGCCGATCTGCTCACGATTGGTGATGTAGAAGGTGTTGTCGTCCATCGAGACGAGGCTCATGTACTGACGGTTGGTGTTGGTGGGGATGGTGGTTTCTTGGTAAGTGGGTTTTGCGGGATTGGTGAAGTCCAGCGTCAAGAGCAACTGCTTGCTGGTGCGGCTTTGGTAATCGTATTGGAAGAGGATGGTGGAGATACCCGTTCCGGTGCTGACGAAACCACGGGTGCCGTTGTAGTAGGGATACCAGTACGAATCGAATCCGAAACGCATATCAAACCAGCCGCAATAGAAGTAATAGTAGGGATAGAAGGCGCGGGGGATCACGGTAGATCCGGCCAGAACGGGCTTGAGGGGATTCGAGAAGTTGTAGAGGACGAGTTCGGATTTGTTGTAATCGTACTCGGGATAACCTTTGCTGTTGGTTTTGCTGGGATCTTGGTAGTAGCGGAAGAGAACGAGGTAATCTTTCCAACGGATCACGCTTTGGATCTTGCCGACGGTGAAGGAGGCCAAGACGTTGGCATCGTTGATGTTGGTGGAACCGATCTCTTTGACGCGGAATTCGTTGTAATCGTCGTACGATTGGCCGAGATTAACTTGTTCGACGAGGTGTTTTCCAAAGCGATAGACGGTGCGGATATAGGGGGCCAACTCAAAGGTCGAGAGCAAGCTTGGGCTGTTGAGGTTGGACAGATCGATCAAGGAGAGGTGGGTATCGGAGAGGTTCAACACCATCCGCTCGTTGAGGGTTTGGTGTTTGAAGATGATGGTGCGCTTTACGCTACCTTTGGGGTGTTCCATCGAGGCGATGTTTTCGAGAACATTTTGTTGTTTTTCATCTTTGGTGTCGTCGTACTTGGACAGATCCCAACGCATGATACCGATGGCGCTTTTGTATTCAGAATACCACCAGCCATTGGTGCTGTTTTGGGAGTAGTAGCTGACGGGGAGGGTGATCAAGTTGACGTCTTTGTCAGAATACATACCGAGCATCTTGTGAGCTTGATCGAGGTTCCAGTTGAGTTCGGAATGGACCCATTGTGCGCCTTTGATGGCGACGCACTTGCGTTGAACGAGGCGGACTTTGTTCAGATCGCGCACATCCATGATGCTAACGGCGATGTTGGTGCTACGAGCATCTTGGTCAAAGCCAGAACAAGCCGAAGAAGTATCGCGTCCGATGCCCATCAAGAAATTGCGGGTGCTATCGGCAAAGCGGAAGACGTTCATATCGCCGCTGAGTCCGTCAACAGCGGAGAGGACTTTGAGATTTTTGGGATCAGCAAAGCTGATTGCATAGAGGGGGTCGGTGTTGACGGCGGTGATGGCATACACCACGCGGCGGTTTTCGTCGTATGTGCTGCCACGAACGGTTTCGTTGGGTTTGCCGAAGTCAAGGGAATGGAGGACGACGGGGTTGCTGCCGTCGGTGATATCGACGGATACAAGGGTATTACGGACGACGCGCTCGGAGTTGCAGTTGTTGCTGTCGCGTTTCCACTCGTTGCGTTGGAAGATGCCGTAGTAGGTGCCTTTTTTGGTGGCATCGTCATACACATAAGTTTGTTTGAACTGGTCGCCCATGTGGCCGCGATATTCAAAACGGGTATGGAGCTTGATCGTGCCCTTGGGATCGCTGATATCGACGATATTGATCTTCATCGCCTGCCAGTTTTCGTATTGGCTGCGTTCGCACCAGTTGGTGGTGCTACCGTTGCGATTGTAGGCGGATTTGTAGTGATACCATTGTTCGCCAACGAGGAGGGTGTTGGAAGTTGCGGAGAGGGTGATATCGCTAAAGTTGGAAGACTCGCTGTGTTGGGTTCCGTTGTCTTCCCAGTTTTTGCTGGTGGAGGTTTCTTTGAGCAAGTCGAGTTGTTGAACCATCGTGATGTTGCTGGGGTTTGCAACGTTGAACGAATAAACGGTGACTTGTTCTTTGCGTTCTAGTTGTTCGTAGGACCAGCCCCACCAGTACCAACGAGGCGTATAAGAGACAACATACACGGTGTCATCGATCTTGCGAGAGACGCCTTCGCGCAGTTGGCCTTTGATATCGAAGCGTTGGAGGACGACAGGAGTTTGGGGGTTGCTGATGTCGATGGTGACGAGTTGAGAGACGTGACGGCGGTGGAATTCGAACTTGCCGTTGACGTTCAACATATAGAGGGCGTCACGCACGAGAGCATAGACGATGTTTTTGTTGACAAACATCTCGATGGGATACCCAAAGACCGGAAGATTCGAGATCTTCTTGGGCTGTTTGGGATCAGCAACATCGAACACCGTCAAACCTTTGTAGGTGTTGAGGTAAAAGAGCAGGTTTCCGCTCATGCGGTAGAGATCGGCTTCTTCGACGGTGCCGGTTCGGCCGGAAGGAGCGCCTTCTTTGGCGTCAGAGGCTCCGGGTTCAGAGGTTCCTGCATTGGGTGCGGCTTGGCCTTCGGGGGAGGCTCCATCGAAAGAACGGCTGTTGCTGTTGTTGCCGAGTTCTTCAGTGGTGAATTCTTTTTGGCCGGGGGTAGGGGTCTCGTTGGGATCGGGGATCTCGCCAGTGCATGCGCTGAGCCAGAGGCCCAACAGCGCGGCGCTGAGGGTCAGCGTCCATTGTTGAAAGATACGTTTCGCTCTCATGCTTTCATCTCCTTGGCTTGAGGGGGGTTCCCTGCAAAAAATCAGGTGTGGGGAGTCTTCTCAAAAGCACAGGAACGCAAGGCATGTACCGAAGGGAAACGTCTCTTCGTTTTTCTTTTGTTTATCAAACAGATGCGTATGTTATAGCGAAATTCAAAACGTGGTAAGAAGACCAAAGTGGCCTCAGATTTTTGAGGGTGTTTTGTGATATCTGAAAGCGGGAAAGATCATTTGATAAAAGAGTTACGCAGTTACCAAAAAAAGCCGTGTTCGCGGTGTTTCAAGCGAGAGAGTCGTTGTTTTGAAAAACAGTGATCTCTTCGCCAACACGGGGTCAAGGGGACGCAGTTCCCTTGCGGGGCGTGGGGTGGCACCCCACTTCACAAGCCCAATCGCGTAAGTCCTATTTGATATTGAAGTTGATGGATTGACGGACACCTTGGCGGATGAGGTTGACGGAGAGATTTTTGGCGAAAGGGAGTTGGGACATCAGGCCGAGGGCGCTACCGACGGAGAGAGTTTTCCCATTGATCTGTTGAAGAACATCGCCGCTTTTGAGGCCAAGTTTGGAATAGATCGAGCCTTCTTTGATCCAGACGAGTCGGAATCCCGAGGATTGACCGCCTTCGTAATGTGGCATGACACGGGCGCTCATGGCGTGCTGCATCGGATTGGCGAGCCAGTCTTGAACAAGAGAGCGTTGGATGGTGCGATCATCGACCCGATCGGCTTTGAATTCCTCTTCGACTTGTCCTGCACCAAAAGCCCCGAATAGCTTGGGTTTTGCGCCTTTTTTGGATTTAGGATCGAAGGAGATCTGTTCAAGGGTGTTGCGATGGATCAGCACCACGCGGCGCGCTCCGATAAAACACAGCTTTGCAGGTGTGGAGGCGAGGGTATCGCCGACCCGAAAGATCTCGACGGTGCGGGTGGTTTTTTGCCAAGGTGCTTTTTGGTCATACACGGGCTTGGCGTTTTCCACGTCCAGATAGAAGGCTGCGAGGTTGTAGCGAGGATCACTAGCGACGCTGGTTCCTTTGATCCAAAGGTTTCGGATCTGAGACTCGGGGTATTCGCGTTGTTCGTCGACGGGAGGGCAACCGAATTCATCGATCTTTTTGGGGGCTTGTTTTTTCTCTTTGGATTTGTCGATGGCTGCGGCTTCTTGGGGGGTGATGGGTTTGGCGTTGGGGTCGAAGATGTTGTTGCTTTGGAGGATCACACGCGCATCTTTGCGGGTCTTGGCGAGTTGCAGATCGCTATCGTCGCTTGCGATCAGTGGGGCGCTTGCAGTCGGCTTAATCGAAAGACGCAAGAGATGGTTGACGCTCAGGGCGCTGAGGTAGCTTGCGCTGGTGAGAAAGAACACAATAAAGATCCAAAAGTGTTGTCCAAAGAAAAATTTGACCATGACGAATAGCTCCGATCAGCGGGGCAAAACACAGAAGAACAGCGACCCGAGTGTCTCACTCAAAGATCGCATCCAAAAGACGCTTTCTTGGGATAGGCACACACGCCGATTTCGATCGGCACACGTGCCGACAACAAGATCCGTGCCGCAACAGGTTACACGCAAAGAGCGCCTGAGGTATCGCACAAACACGAGCAATCTAGGGCTTTTTGGTGCGAGGCGCAAATCTTTCTCGGAAAGGCTCCCCTGCTGTGTGTTTGACGAGATGTCGCAAAAGCAGCAGAGCGAACGCGCAAGATGTCGTGTTGAGGTTTGTGGAGTCAAGTCCGAGGCGATGCGGAAGATGCGGAGGGATGGGCTTCTTGGGTGGCAGGGAGGACACGTTGAAGAAAGAAGGCATCGCGACCCCATGTGGTCCAACCGTAGAAGGTGCGAAGGGTCTCAAGCCGAGGGTGAGGGAGCGGCGAGGAGACGGAGATCACGCGGGTATTTGGGAGAAGTTGCGCGATGCGTGCGGCGATCTGCTCGCGGAGGGGATCGCTCCAACAAGTTCCAGAAGCCCAAAAGACGGTCGCTTGTGAAAGATCGGCCTGAAGGATATCGGCTTGTTCAAAAGAGGCCAGCGGTAGATACGGCGAAGCAGCATACTTGGCGCAGCGAAGATGCAGCGGGACAATTTCGATGCCATGCGCTCGAATTCCCCGTGCAGCCGCCATCATCACAAGTCGCCCTCTCCCACATCCGAGATCAACGAGGCAGTCACTCGGGCCGAGCTGGAGTGATCGCAAGATCCGATCGAAAGTGGGGAGGATGATCTCGCCATACACCAGATCATCGGGATGATGGTGTTCGCGCAGCTCGGGTGGCATCCGAGTGATCGCGGTGTAAGGATCGCGGCCCCACGAAAAACTTAAGATCCGCCAAAGGGACGGAAGCATCTCGGGGCAAGACCAGAGAAGATACAGCCATTCGTAGAGAGGAAAGGTGAGCGAAAAAGTGAGGCGGTGAAGACGAGAAGCAAAGCGTTGAAAGAGGCGTTGTAGCTTTGATTCGGCGGGATCTTGGAGAAACAACATCACGACGATCCTTCCTGTGTAGAGAAGATTTAAGGATTGGGTGCGTCGGGTGAGAAGACATCGGAGGGATGGGACTTTGCAAAGACGCGGTGATAATACCAGAGGACGTGGCCTTCGATCTCACGAAATGTCCAACGATGTTTATCGGGGCCAAGGATGAGTTCTTTCATGTAGCGTTTATGATCCTCCGTAGCGGGGGCGAGCGGTAAGGGGTCGGTGGGTTGTTGGCGGATCGCGTGTTCGCGTTGTGGATCGGGATGATCTTCCACTGCAAGAAAGCGGATCAATTGTTCGCGGCGAAATTGATCGAGTTCGTAAAGGATGGTCTCTCGGTGATCAAGGATATAGCAATAACAACGTTGGTAAAATTCGGAAGGTGCGCCAAGAGAGGCCCACAGTTGTTGGTGTAGGTTCAGATCGAGTTGTTGGCTGTCTGGCCACGCCTCTTCTTCGTTGGAAAACGCGGCCCACGCGCTGCGAAAGCTTTGCGTATCGAGGCCACATCGGATCGCAAGAAACTGCGAGGCGCACACAGAGATCAAAGCCAACAAAGAAGAAAGGCTATTCCAAAAAGCGTACAGTTCGGGAGGATCAGGGAAAAAGCAATGATACCCCATGCAAACATACGGTCGGTGGGCGTAGATCGAACAACCGCCATCCTTGTACATGGGACAAACAGGCCAAGCCTCAAAAGAATGAAGGCCCGATTCTTCTTGACGGCGTTGAGGCGGAACCAGCGCATACAACGGATCCGTTCGGCGTTGGGCAATCCAATCGCGAACCACCTGTTTTCCATGTGTTTCGGGGCCTTCGACAAGCAGCGATCCGATCAGAAAATTGGGGAGATCGGGGGTGCGGCTACAACATTTCACATGCGCAGGAAAAAGGCGCGCATTCACCATGCGACAATTGTTGCAATCCACTTGGGGGACAGGCGGAAACGTCAGGGTACGGATCGAGGGGTGGATCATCGGCTCCCAACAAGGCGCAAGGTTGATCGCGCCAAGGCGAAAAAATTCTTGTGACATCCAATCTCTCCGAACAACAGGCTCGCAAAAGCACATTTCAGAAGAAACGAGTGTACAAGAGCAGGAGTGTGGAAAAAAGCGAAAAGTGGTTGTGGGCAGGAGCAAAGAGGCGAAAAGCCCCGATTCACGGGCAGGTTCGGAAATGCAAAAAGCCCCCGAATCGAAGATGCGGAGGCTTTGAAGAGGCCGATGGGATGGGAAGGATCAGATGTTGCGGAGGATGGACATGGTGATATCGTGAAGTTTTTTGGAGATTTTGGACATGGTCTCAAACATCTCTTGCATTTTTTGCATATCTTCTTGGAGCTTCATCATGCCGGCGGGGTTTTTGTTGAGTGCGCCGACATCGGTTCCTGCGATTTGGTTTTGGAGACCTTGGAGTTGGTTCATGGCACCTTGTTGGGGACCCATGGCACCGCCGAGGTTTCCTGTGGGATTGACGGGGTTGGGGAATTGGGGGAAACCGCCACCACCGAGAGCACCGCCCACGTTTCCGGGGTTCATGCCGCCAAAGAGACCTTGGAAAGCTTGCATGGCTTGATTGAGGATACCAAACCCACCGCCTGCGCCGCCCATTCCACCCATGCCACCGAGGCCACCTGCGATGCTGCCGACAAGGCTTTGTGCCATCTGGCCTGCGATGCCGCCGAGCGCGCCAAAGCCGCCGCCCACTGCGCTTTTGAGGATTTGGTTGGTGATTCCGCCGAGTGCTCCTAGCATGATCGTTCTCCTTACAAAAAGGTTGTTTTTGTTTTGTGTCGGTGAGGACGCTGCCCACCGTGTTTGTTTCGATATAAGTATCGTCTGTGCCCGCGATCCGTTTCGTATTTTTTTCGATTTGCTCATATCTCTGAAATATCAGATAGTTATCGATGTTCACCACGATTCATCGGATCATGATCACACAGAGCAGACGATCACAACAAAGCAGGTGATCACACAGAACTTATACGATAATCCGAGAGAAGTGTGATCGAAGGGTAGGTGCGATCCGCTGGAGACACCCTGTTCTTGGGCAGCCACAGGGGGCTGCCCCTACAAAGGTCGCTCGCACTATGGGCGGATTTCGTATCACGCGGCTGGACGGTTTTGTGGAGTCCCACGCCCCGCAGGAGCGCAGCCCTCATAGCCCCGTGTAGGCGAGAACGAAAGAGTAGAAATGCAAAAAGCCCCCAACCCGAAGGGAAGGAGGCTTTGAGAAGAGACCGCAGAGAGGGATCAGATGTTGCGGAGGATGGACATGGTGATGTCGTGCATTTTTTTGGAGATTTTGGACATGGTCTCAAACATCTCTT
>CAUJFU010000146.1 GCA_963169055.1 Myxococcota bacterium | reverse complement strand
GGCAGAGAGGTTTTGTTGGGGTACGGCGAGGTAATCGGGAAAGTATTGCCAGACAAGGTCGATGGGGATGGCGTAGTAGTAGCCGAGTCCCATGCCGGGGCGGGAGAGGGATTTGTCGAAGATGCCTCCCCATGTATTGATGCCGACGACGGCGTTGGTTTCGCGATGATAGAGGGGGCCACCGCTATTTCCGCCGGCGATCTTGGCGGTGTGTTGGATCTCGTTGACGGTGCGGTTGGGTAGGCGGATCAGGCGGGAGATCGCGCCGGAGGTTGCGGTGATATCTTCGGTGCCCATGGATTCGATGCTACGGCCTTCGGTGGGGAAGCCCATGGCGACGATGTTGTCGCCGAGGGTGGCGGTTTGGATGGAGGCGAGCGGAGTGTAGGGATAGGGGCCGTCGCCTTCAAGTTTGAGCAGAGCGATATCAACGTGTTGGCGTTGGAAGGTGCGAGAGCGGCCTGTTTTGAGGTCGTGTTGTTGGGTGGCTTGTCGGAGGGAGTCTTGGTGGTAGGCTTGGATCAAGCGGGCTTTGACGGATTGTCGGTCGGTTCCGCGATCCCAGTTGACGCGGTAGTGTTGGATGAACTGGCCGCTTTTCCTGTTAAAGACAACGTGGTGGTTGGTAATGACGTAGCCATTGGGAGAGACGACAAATCCGCTACCTGCGGCGACGTAGACGATCTTCCCCTGTTTGTTGCGAAAGCCGAGGCTGATGCTGACGGTGGTGTGGAGCTTGGACTGGATGATTTGTTGGCGGGTTGCGGCATTTTCGAGTCGGGCTGCGCTGTATTGGAGGAGCGGATCGAGGAGTTTAAACGAAGCGAGCAAGGCGTCGGCTTGTTTGGAGAAGGCATCAAATTGTGCGGGTGTTGCGTAGATTTGGATGTAGAAGAGGGTTTGTTTGTGGCGCAAGAAGAGGAAGCGGGTGCGGAGTTTGTGTTGGTGAGCGCGTTCTTGACCTTCGAAGGTGGCGGTCCATGCGGGGCGTTGCGCGATCGTCGTTTGTTGGAGGGGGGCGAGTTGTTTGACTTGATCTTCACGAGCGAGGAAGCGTTGTGTACCGAGTTGTGCGAGTTCTTTGAGGGTGCGATCGGCGAGATCGTTGTCGTTGTGGGAGAGGTATTCGAGGGTGAAAGTGACGCCTTGTTGGAGGGCGGAAGGCTGGGGATTTTTTTCGGGGCTAAAATGGACGGCAGGAGCGAGGTTATCGGGGAGGACTTCTTCGTAGAGGAACCACGAGGGCGGGGGTTGGATAGAGTAGAGGCGAGTGAGGTTGATGTAAGGGGTTTTGGGGGCAGGGATGGGCTGTACGGTGCGAGAACGCAAGAGTTGTTCGCGTTCGCTGAGAGGGCGAACCGTCGGAACTGTGGGGAGGACGGGCAGGACGGGCAGGACGGGCAGGACGGGCGGATCAGAGGGAGGGAGTTGTGGGAGGGGTGTGGGGGAGGGTGATTTTTGTTTGAGTTTGTGGATGAGTTGTAGGGTGGGGATGGAGAGTCCATCGCGGTTGAGTTCGAGGAGTTGTAGAGCGGAGAAGTCGGAAGGGAGGATACCGCGAAGGGTGAGTTGTTGTCGAATCCATGCTTCGTCTTTGCGTTGTGCGAGCCATGATTTCAAGAGGGCGAAAGAGACGGGCTTTGGTGGAGCAGCGGCAGGCGTACCGATGCCCATGACGCGAAGGAGTCGGGGGCTGAGGCCCTTTTGTCGGAGTTGGAGGGCTTGGGTGGGAGTGAGGCCAAACTTGCCCTTCATGCCGGACTGTTCGATATGTTGGAGTAGTTGTTCTTCGGTATAACCGACGTCGACGAGCAAAAGGATATCTTGGACGGTGAGTTTCTTTTGCGCCCTTGCATCGGGGGGGATAGAAAGGAGACAGCCGAGAAATACGCTCAGGATCAGGGTAAGACAGTAGAGCCTTGCGAAAAAGCGGTGGGTACGTTGCGTTGGAGGCATCAACCTTCTCCTCGTGTGTTGTTTGGGTGTTCTACTTGATCTGTCCCAAGGGATAGACGCGACGTTTGGGTCTGTGGGTGATGGGGATTTGTTATACGGCAGCGAGGGTGGATTGTGAAGAGGCGAGCAGGGCAAGCAGCAAAGGTCGGTGGATGGGGGTTGCAAGCATTTTTTTTTCTGCCAGTATGACGAGGATCGTCGAAGGAAAAGCAAGGACAAGGGCGATCGATCGTAGAGAAGAGGGGTTTTGAAGGATCGCGTTGGAAGCGTTGGGGTGTGTGGTTTTTGTGGATGGAAAGCACGGTAGGTAGTCGATGGTAAAAGAAGAAAAGCTGATCGAGGGGTTGCGTGGAGGCGAAGATTGGGCGTATCGGGAGGTTCTTCAGCACTACGGGCCTTTGCTCATGGGGTACGCGAAGCGCCTAGTGGGAGATCGCGATGAAGCGGAAGAGGTGGTGCAAGAGACGGTGGTTGCGATCTTGCAGCACATCGAGCGATTCGAGGGGCGTTGTAGCATCCGCAGTTGGTTGTTTCGGATCGTGCATCACAAAGCGATCGATCATCTGAGGCGGACTGCGCGTTTTGTGAAGGCCCCTGAAGAAGATCCGAATGCGGAGGCGTTTGATCGGGGAGGGCATTGGAAAGAGACGCCTGCGGCGTGGGGTCGCGATCCCGAAGGCCAAGCAGGTGCGCGCCAGATGCTGCACAAGATCCGAGAGGTGATCGATCAATTGCCAAATAATTACAAAGAGATGATTCTGTTGCGCGAGGTTTATCAGATGAATACACAAGAGATCTGTAATGTTTTGGGGATCACCTCCGTCCATGCGCGAGTGCTGCTTCACCGCGCCCGACAAGCATTGTACAAGCTCTTAGAAGAAACATACCGGGGTTCCGTAGGGTCGATGGATTGACTTGTTCTGTGTTGTTTATCGAAAAAATCGTAGATACGACAAGGAGCCTTAGCGAGGAAGAAGATGGATGTGATGCGTTGTGACGCGATGGTGCGGCGGATCGATCGGATCGTCGACGGTGAGGCGTCTTGGAGCGAAAGACTGGGTTTTTACTTTCACATGGCGATCTGTTGGAGGTGTCGGCGTTATCTGCGGCAGTTTCGACAGATGCGATTGTTGGTGGGTCAAATTCAAGAGGAGATGTTGCCCGAGGACTTTGCTCAAGTGATGAGTCGGGCGCTTACTTTGCCGAGAGATCGGGCGGAGCAGGAGTTTGAAGTGGATATGGATGGTGTGTGGATCGGCCGCCCTGTGTGGATCAAGAAGCGTTGATCGAAAGCATCAAGGAAACAGAGTTCGGGCGCATCAGGGGTCGGTTTATTAAGGGAGGACGCGGTATCCGGCATCGCGGATGATCTGGGCAAGCTGGGAGGGGTTGGTCAGTTTGGGTTGGAAAGAGACGATGGCTTGGGGAGGTTCGAGGGTGACTTGGGTGTGGAGGACGCCTTTGGTTTTTTGGAGGGCTTCGGTGATGCGTGCGACGCAACCGCCACAACTCATGCCGGCGATCTTGAGGGTGACTTTTTGGTTGGAGGTGGCTTGAGGGTTGGGGGGAGTGCGTGGTTTGGCAGGGGCTGTTTCTGCGCGAATCACGCCCTTGTATCCGGCTTTTTCGATGGCTAGGAGCATTTGCTGTGGGGTGACTTGTTTGGGGGCGTAAGTGACGATCGCACGTTGCGGATCGAGGGTGACGTTTGCTTTTTGAACGCCCGGGAGGGATTGAATAGCGCGGGTGGTGCTTTCAACGCAGCCTCCGCAGTGCAGACCTGAAAGATCGATGGTGATCTGCTTGGTGTGTGCGGGGGGAGTGTGTGGTTTGGGGGAAGCGATGGAAAGAGAGGAAAGGCCGGATGGAAGGGCCGCAGCGATCAGGAGCAGGGCCGACAAGATAGGTGCAAATGCGGCGAGGCGAGAAGAGGATGGGGTGAATGGCTTCATCAAAAAATCTCCGTATGGGTTAAGAATGTACCGACTGGTTGGGTTTGTTTTTGTGGGGTGTGACGCCACGCCCCACAAGGGAGCGAAGCCCCCTTGACCCCGTATTGACGGGACGAATAGAGTTTTTTAAAACCAACGACTTTGTTGCTAGGGCATCTGCGAACGCGGGTTTTTTTCTCTTCCACGTCGTTGCTCTTTATAGGGGTTACGCAGTTGAAGAGGGAAACCGTGAAGAATCAACCCGTTGTAGGGGCGGTTCGCGAACCGCCCGCGCCCAAACATGGGCCTTTTTCGTATCGAACCGCGTAAGTCCTATCTTTATTCGGAGCGAAGGAGGCGAGCGGAGCGCACGCAAACGTTTGAGGTATAGCGAGATCGGTCGGAGTAGGCAAGCGCGGTGGGATGTGGCGATTTGTCGCAGGCGTGAAACAAAGCGGGAGGTTGTGCGAGAAGCGGGAGGGGGGGTTGCGAGAAGCGGGAGGGGAGCGTTAGCATGGCGGGGTGATCAAAACGAAGAAAGAAGCGGAGGAAAGAAAGATGGGTGAATCATTTGACGTCGACTTTGCGGTGGTTGGTTCGGGATTTGGGGGATCGGTGTCGGCGTTGCGGTTGAGCGAAAAAGGCTACAGCGTGGCGGTGTTTGAGCAAGGCAAGCGTTTTCGAGCGCAGGACTACGCGGAGACGAATTGGGATGTTCGGCGGTTTTTGTGGTTGCCGCAGGCCGGGTGTATGGGGATTTTTCGGATGACGTTGTTGTCCGACGTGTTTGTGTTGTCGGGTGCGGGGGTGGGTGGGGGATCGTTGGTGTATGCGAATACCTTGTATGTTCCGCCAGAGTCGTTTTTTTCAGCGGCGCAGTGGCCGAAAGATATCGACTGGAAGGGCGAGCTGTTGCCGCATTATCGGACGGCGCAGTATATGTTGGGTGTGACAAGGAACATCTATGAAGGAGAGGCGGATCGCCTGTTGCAGCAGGCGGCGGAGGAGTTGGGAAAAGGCGATACTTTTGTGAAAACGCCCGTGGGTGTGTACTTTGGCCATGCGGAGAAGACCGAGCCTGATCCGTATTTTGGCGGGGCAGGACCGGAGCGAACGGGTTGTAATTTCTGTGGTGGTTGTATGGTGGGGTGTCGTTTTGGGGCGAAGAATACGCTTGACAAGAACTATTTGTACCTTGCGGAAAAGCTTGGATGCACGATCCATCCCGAACGAACGGTCTTGGATGTCAGGGCATTGGAAGGTGGGGGGTACGAGATCGTGCATCGGCGGTCAGGATCATGGTTGCGCCGAGACGTCAAAGTGACACGCGCACGCAATGTTGTCCTTTCTGCGGGGGTGTTGGGCACTGTCAAGCTATTGTTCGAAGCGCGAGAGCGTGGGTCTTTGCCGAAGGTGTCGTCGTTTCTTGGTGAGCAGGTGCGCACAAACAGCGAAGCGATCTTGGGAGTGAGCGATACTCGCGAAGGCATCGATCACAGCAAGGGGATCGCGATTACGTCTTCGGTGCATGTCGATGATCACACGCATATCGAAGTGGTGCGTTATAGCAAAGGCAGCGATCTGATCGGTCGGATCGCGACGTTGATGACGGACGGAGGGCCGGGTCGATGGCGCCCTTGGGAGTGGGTGAAGACGGCAGCAAGCCACCCGCGCAAGTTTTTGTCGACGTTGTGGCCCTTTGGTTGGGCGCAAAGAACCTTTGTGTTGTTGGTGATGCAGACGCTCGATAATGCGGTGGGTTTGCGGATGCGTCGTTCGTGGCGGACGTTGTGGGGGCGAGGCTTGGATACGGTGATGCCGAAAGATGGAGAAGCGATCCCGACCTATATCCCGTTAGGAAACCAAGTCGCTCGTTCGATCGCGCACAAAACCAACGGTGTTCCGCTATCATCGATCCCTGAGGTGCTGCTAAATGTTCCGACAACAGCGCATATTTTGGGTGGGTCTGTGATCGGTGATTCTGCTGCAACGGGAGTGATCGACGCCAACCACGAAGTCTTTGGTCACAAAGGGTTGTATGTGTGCGATGGTTCGGCGGTTCCTGCCAACTTGGGCGTCAATCCAAGTCTGACCATCACCGCGATGACAGAGCGAGCGATGAGCAAAATTCCCGTGAAAGAAGGGGCGACCTACCGGCCCGCGATCGAACCCGCATGGACAGAGGCGCAGCTTGCCGCGATCGAGAAACGATGGGCGTTTCACAAGAATCCCAACGTCTACCTCCCTGTTTCCGAACAAGCCGATCCATCGGAGAATGGATGAACGGTTGTCGAGAGTTGTTGCCGAAAAGTGACGGCAGGTAGCGCGGGTTGTCTTGTGGTGGGGGTTTGTTTGGTGCGCGTGTTTTTCGATTGGAAGCGATACAGAGAGCGGGTTGATCTGAAGAGGCAACCGAGGCTCGGAAAGAGGAGGTCTTGATGTTGAAGCGATCCCATTCATCGTCGCTAGAGCGTATGCGTTGGGGAGATGCGGAAGAATGGAGCGCGACGAAGGCGCGTGAGGTGGTGATGTTGTCGCATCACGACAGCGTGTTGTCTTCGGAGACCGAAGAAGTCGAAGGGGACGGGCGGACGATGTGGGAAGCGGCAGGTCGGCGAGTGCTCCGATCAAGAAATTTGCGATGGTTGTTGACCGAAGATTTCTGGGGACCGGCGATCGATTGGGAAGAAGAGAGCAAGCGACGCGAAGAAGAGGACGGCTCATCGGTGTGATCGAGGGGTGTGGTGGTGGGAGAAGTGGGGGAGGCATTTTGTTTTTGAACGCGGGGTGCTTTATATTGGGGAACGTGTCAAGTGAACTCCCGACATCTTGGAGGGAGAAACGCGGAAAGTGCGCGACGAAGGGCCAAGGATAGCTTTTTTTTGCGTGGCGGTGGTTTGTTTGGGAAGAAGAAAAACGAGCCATCGTATCGGTTCCGCAGACAACGGGGATGCGTTCATGTCCGTGTATCGGGTGCATTACAAAGCGATGAAAGCTTTGTTGGGCCAAAGCACCATTCAAACGAGTGAGGGGTGTCCATTTGCGCCGATGTTGCGGGGGCAGATGGAAGATCTGACGGCGTATCGTGAGGCTTTGGAGGGCCAAGGCTTGTTGGGCGAAGGGGGTTTGTGCGAGGAGGCGCGGGAAGCACTCGAAGTGATCGCACGTCCTGCGTACTGTTTGGCCGTCACGTCTTTTGCGGCGGGAAGCCGTCAGCGGGTGACGTATTTTTTGCGGGGGGGTCGTGCGGTAGTGGCGGGATTTGATCACCAAGAGACGTGCAGCTTTTCGAAGCCCGTGGTGTATGGGCGTCTTGCGGAGAATTTAGCGCGACAACTTGCAGGAGCGAAGGGTGGCGGAGCGCAGAGACCGTTTCGGATGAATCCAGCGCTGTTGCAAGTGTTTGCGCAGTGGATGGATGCAGGGATGCGCCTACAGCCGCCGCGTGAGGCAAGCGAGGCGTATCGGCGTTCTGCGTTGAGCAAGCAGGTGATCTTGCGACATCTTTCGGATCAGGTGTCGAGCCGCAGCGCGGAAGCGTTGTGTGTGGCATTGTTGGAGCTTCGGTTGTTGGTGGAAGAAGGGTCCTTGTGTTGGTTTGGACCGGAGTTTTCGTTGTGGTACGAGGCATTGTCTGGGGATGAGCGGGTGGAGTTGCAGTTGCGGGCGTTGCCGTTGCGGGATCAGGCGGTTCCAGAACGGGGGATGATCTTTGTGGGAGAAGTGGGCCAGCGTTTGATGTTGTGGTCACAAGGCGAGCGTGAGGTGATCTGGGCTTTTCGTGCGGAAGAGCATTTGGCGCAAGCGTTGTTGCGGGATCTGCTGGACTGTCGGGAGGTTTCGGACAAAGAGATATTGGATGGGTGGATGTCGCGGGGGGTGATGTTGGATGTTCTCTGAGCGGAAGGTGGTGGGAGAGACGGTTCCGTGGTTGCGGTTGGTGTTGGTGTTGGCAGCGGGGGTGTTGGCGGTGTCCTCGTCGGCGATCTTGGTGCGATTGGCCAAGCAAGCTCCGCCGTTGAGCATCGCTTTTTGGCGGGTGACGTTGGCGAGTGTGTTGTTGCTGCCGCTGTGGTTTTCTGTGTCGAGGCGGCGCGAAGTCGCGTTGTTATCGGTGGATCAGCGATGGCGTTTGTTGTTGTCGGGGGTGTGTTTGGGGGTGCATTTTGGGGCGTGGATCAGTAGTTTGTCGTACACAAGTGTTGCGGCGTCGGTGTTGTTGGTGACGACGAATCCGATTTGGGTGGGGTTGATGTCGCCGTTTGTTGTGGGGGAGCGGTTATCTGGAAGGGCATGGTTGGGGGTGGGGCTAGCGCTGTTGGGAGCGGGGATCGTGGCGTTGGATAGCGAGATCGCAGGAGCGCCGAATCCATTGTTGGGGAATGGCTTAGCGTTGTTGGGGGCGGTGGCAGCGAGCGGATATCTGTTGTTGGGTCGGCGGGTTCGTGCGCAGTTGGATGTGTGGTCGTATGCGTCGGCGACGTTGGCGGGGGCGTGGTGTGTTTTGTTGATCATGGCGATGGTTTGGGGGGTTCCGTTGTGGGGATTTGGGTGGGAGGTGTGGGGGTTGTTTGGGGCGATGGCTTTGTTGCCGCAGATGGTGGGGCATAATGCGATGAGTTGGAGTTTGCGGTATGTGCGTGCGGATGTGATCGCGGTGGTCTTGTTGTTGGAGCCGATTGGTGCGGCGTTGTTGGCTTGGTTGATCTTGTCGGAAGCACCGAGTCGTGGGATCTGGTGGGGCGGAGCGCTGTTGTTGGCGAGTGTAGCGTGGGTGAGTCTTCAAGCTCGAAAGCCTTTAGTTAAGTAGGGCTTACGCAGTTTCTAAAAAAGCCGTGTTCGCGAACGTCCAAGCGAGAGGGTCGCTGATTTGAAAAACAACGATCGTTTCGCCCCTCTCGGGGTCAAGGGGCGACAGTCTATGGCGGGGTGTGGCGTCACACCCCACGAAAACGACCCAACTGCGTAAGTTCGATTAAGAAGCGATCTGGAGGTGGGAGGTGGTTTGAAGGAAGGCTTGGAGGGTGGTGCGTTGGGTGGGTAGTCCGAAGAGGTCGAGGATGGCGGCGATCTCGTGAGAGATCGTCCAGAGGTGTTTGGTGTCGACGAGTGCGTGGAGGATCTCGCGTTGGAGGGGTTCGAGTCGTGCGGCTTCGGCGGGAGATTCGAGGCGAGAGAGATCAAGGAGTGTGAAGGTCATGTGGACAGCGCTGTAGGGGTCGACGATGGGGAGGAGATCGAGAAGGCGGGGGATGACGAATTCGGGGACGCCCTCACCGAGATGACAAAGCAAGCGGCTGAGATCGCCCACTGTATCGGACTCGGCCCAAGGGAGAGTTGCGTAAAGGTCGGATACTTCGGAAAGAGTGAGTGTGTGCATGAGGATGCGTAGAGCGTTGCGGGAGGGTTGTTGGGGGTTTTGGCGGGTGAGCGAAGTGGCAGCGGCGAGTCGGACGAGTGCGGGGTGGGAGGAAACAAGGTAGCTTTCGAGCAAAGGCTCGAGCAGGATATCGTCGATTTCGAGGACACCGAGCGCAAAGAGGATACTTGCGAGGACACAGGGATGATCTTCGATGAGTAGGCGTTGTTGGAGGGCGTGTTGGATGCGCTTGCTTTCAAGGGGGAAGCAGGCGAGCAGAAAGGCTGCGTGAACACGCAAAGCGGACTGGGGGGCGTGTAGGCATCGCAGATAGAGGTCGATTCCTTTTCGGGCTTCTTCGTGTGTGCGTTGAAGCCAAGCGGTATGGAGGGAGGGAGGTTCTTCGCAACCGGGAAGGAGCAGAGCCATGCGGCGATGTTGTGGGATCTCGTAGGTATTTGGGCAAGTTTCGCCTGTTGCGAGATGGGCGAGGAGCAACAAGAGTTCTTCTTTGTCTTGGACACCGGGGTCTTGGAGCATTTCGATCAGGAAAGGGATGGAGACTGCGCTGGCTTCGAAGACAAGGCCGTGATGCCAGAGGGCTTCGTAACACCAAGAGAGAGCTTCGAGGCGTTCGTGATGGATGGGTGAGCGCAAGGCATGAAGGCGAAGGGGAAGGTCGTCTGCATGTCCGTGGGCGTGTGTTATTTTTTCCCAAGCGATGGGTTGCGTGATCTGCATGGTGTCGTCCTTTCCTGTCGATCGGCAAGGTAAGTGTTATTTGTGTCGACTTGAAAAGGGGTTGTACTTTGTGGATGTGACGGATGATGACACGAAAGGCACGTTGCGGGTTTGTGAGAGATAGATGCTTGAGTCCGCCGAGGGGGCGTGTTAGAAAAGTGGCCGTTGGATGGTGGTTCAAGTGATATCGAGGACGCAAGATCGGGAGAAAGATGGATGTTGTCATCAGAGGCGTATCTTCAGGCTCGTCAGAAAGCGCGTTATCACGTCCAAGTTCAGATCGAGCGGGTGGGGTTTCCTCCTCGGATGCCGGGAGAGGCAGAGGTGGGCGGGAAAGTGGTGCAGGTGTTTCGTGCGGATGGATCGGAGTTGCGTTGTGGTGATCCGATCCGTTTTCGGTTGAGCGTTGCGGCGTACAACGAAGCGCTACCGCCCGAAGATGGGGTGTGGTGGTTGCCGGCGGACGCGATCTATGAAGGGGCGTGTATTGAGGCTTTTTTGAATGGCGAGGCCCCCGATTGTGCGGTTGCTTTGTGGCAAGTGACGATCTTGGAGGGGGCTCCTTCGCCGCCTTGGATGAGCGAGGATACGTTGGATTGATCGGCCTGATGGATGGGGTAGCCAGCGTCAAAGAAGAGAGAGGGACATTTTTTGATGGGGGATACCGGCCTCTTCGTAGATGGGGCCGTCGGTTGTAAAGCCAAAGCGTTCGTAAAAGCCGATGGCATGGGTCTGTGCGCTCAGGTAAACTTTGGGCAGGCGTTGTTGTTGTGCTTGGGCAACCAAGGCTTCAAGCAGCAATCGTCCGAACCCACAGGAGCGCCAAGGTTTTCGTACAGCCATGCGACCGATCTTTCCGCTTGGAAGGAGGCGTCCGCATCCGATGGGTTCGCCTTGTGCGGAGCGTACGAGCAGATGAAGCGCGGCATGATCTTGTTCGTCGATCTCGATCTCGGGGGGGACGTGTTGTTCTTCGACAAAGACTTCGCGTCGGACCAAATAGAGATCGGCTTGATCGTCGGGCCAACGGGCGATATGGAGTGTGGTCATATTTTTTGGCCGTCGTGTCGGGGTAATTGTTGCAAGATCTTATCTGTATCGAAGGGACCCGCAAACAAGAGGATTAGGGGGTTTTTTGGAAGGTGATCTTCCACATGCCTCGGATATCACCGAAGCGAAAGCCCGTGGCGCGATCTTGGGGATAATACTTTTTGAGCAGAGCCAGCGTTTCGGGTTCGATATCTTTTGTGGGAGAGCCGTGGCACTTGAGGCAAGTCGGCATGGCGACAAGGATCGGGAGGTAGACCGTTTTTGTTTTTTTGTCTTCGGAGGACAGAAAGGTGTGGAGCGTTGGGGAATCCATGGAGATCTTTTGTTTGAGTTGACGGATGAGCTTCATTTCATCGGAAGATGCGAGATTGGCGGGGTTTCGGTTGCGGTGTGAGATGCGCTGGACGGTGGCGTTGTAGGACTTACCAAACTGACGTTCGATGGTTCCTGCGGTTTTTTGGCAGGCTTGGATCGCTTTTTCAACCGACCCCCCGGCCAGTTCTTTGCGGAGAGTGTGCATCATGACGGTCGCGGTGCGCGTCGAGAGCCAATTGGCCATTTCAAGGACACTGCCGTCTCGTTCAAAATTAAAGACGGGTGGTAAGGCGTAACTGTCTTCTGGATTGCGCGGTCGTGGCGCGGGTTTCGGAGCTTCGACACGTCGTGGTGGTTGGGGAGGGGGGGATATCTTGGGGCGTTGGGGAGGGGGGGACTCTGCTTTTTTGCAGCCGAAGAAGGCGGTGATTGTGGTAAGGATCAGCAGAGGAAGCAGGATACGGATTCTAAAAAGAGGTCGTGATCTCACGTTATGTTCTCCTTGTGTGCGTGTGAGGCAAGTGTTTGAAAAAAGCGAGGCGACTCTATCGTGAACGAGGCGATCCATCAAGGCGCGGAAGCAAGAAACACGGAGGAGCGGATGATCTGGGAAGGTGCAGGGTGTGTACCTGTGTATTTGTTGGCGGGAGGGAAAAGCACACGTTTTGGTTCGGACAAAGCGAGGGCGTTGGTGAGAGGGGAGCCGCTGTTGTTGCGGGTCTTGCGCAGCTTGGGAGGATTTCGTGCGTATGTTCGTGTGGTCGCGAGAGAAGTGGGGGCGTATGATGATCTGGGCGTGGAAACCATCGCAGATATCCATGCAGATCGCGGCCCGTTGGGCGGATTGCATTGCGCGTTGTGTGATCTTATCGCGCAACGGCTGGAATGGCTGCTGTTGATGCCGTGTGATCTGCTGGGTCTTGAAGAGGATTGGTTGTGGGCGTTGTGGAAAGCGCGGCAGGAAGGGGATCGCGCAGTAGCTTTTTTGGGGGAGCGTTGGGAGCCGTTGTGTGCGTTGTATCACGTTTCTGCGCTGCCGATGGTGGAGCGTCAAATCGAGCGCAGGGACGGGGCTTTGTGGCGATTGTTGGATCTTTTGGAGGCCCGATCTGTGGAGTGCCCGCAAGGATGGGCAGAACAAGTGATTCAGGCCAACACACCGCAGGCGTTGGCAAGGTACGCAAAAGGCTCGACGCAAGGGCCTTGATTCGTCTGAGCCATCGGATGGGGTTCGTTTTTTCAACAGGATGGGTTTTTTTGATCTTTGCGAGGGTGAGGGAAGACGTCTTGATCGTCTTTGTTTTCTCGGGGATGGAGGCACTCAAAGTCTTTTTCGACGAGGATAAAAACACGATCAGGGTCTGTTTTTGAATTGGGGGGGGTCGAGAAGCCAACTTCATCGCTGTGGATCCATCGGTTTGCGATGGGTTTGGGGACGTGGATGGTCACGGTGTGATCGAGGTAATCGACAAAGACCTCGTTGGTTTGGTCGTCTTGGGTGATGCAATACGACAGCTTTTGTGTGTTGTGGGGGCCAAAGAAGATGTGGGTTTCGACCTGTCCTTGTTGATCGAATTGATGGACTTCAGCTTGGGTGAGCCGAAAGCGGATGCTTTGATCGAGGATGCGCATTTTCACGGAGAACGTCTCCTGACGGGATAAGCGTTGGTTGGGGGAGTGTTGGAGGCGAAGTGGTGTTGGGGTTCGGTTGTTGAGACGCTTGGGCGTAGAGGATGCCGTGTTCGCAACAGGAGTCGGAGTGGTGCTGAGGTTGGGTTGTTTAGACTGCGGGAGATTCGGGTTCTTGGGTGCCTGATTGGGCTTTGAGGCGATTGGTGAGCATATTTTCGAGGCGGAGAGAGTGTTCTTCGATATCGTTGATGATTTTTTGGGTGAGGTACGAAAGAAACGCATGGAAAGAAAGTGCGGGGATGGCGACGACAAGTCCAAAGGCGGTGGTGTTCAACGCAACGGAGATGTATTCGGCGAGTTTTTTGGCTTTTTCTTCGGGGGCGGCACTTTCGAGGGCTTTGAACGCAAGGATCAAACCAAAGATCGTCCCGAGCAGTCCGAGCATGGTGGCGATGTTGGCGACAGCGGTAAGGTTGTTGGTGCGTTTTTGGACTTTGGGTAGGATCTCAAGCGAGGCTTCTTCGATGGCGCTGGCGATGGCTTCGGGGCCTTTGTTGGCGCGGGCGAGACCGGCTTTGATCACGCGGGGGAGTGCTGCGGCGGGAGCGGCGTTACAGAGTTTGATAGCGCGGTCGATGTTGTTGGCCATGACGAGCTTTTGGATTTGGGCCATAAAGGCTTTTCCGTTGATGTTGTATTTGAAGAAGAGAAACACAAAGCGCTCGATGATCAGGCCAAAACCCACAACTGAACACAGCGCGATCGGGTGCATCCAAGCGCCACCCTTGATATAGAAGTCAGCGATGAGTCCCATCATGATCTTTTTTTCTCCTGTTTGTTTGTTTCCATGTCCGTCCTTCTGTTGTGTTGGACGTGAGAACAAGGCGGTATACCCGATTGTATTGATTTAGGAAAGCCCCTTGTTGAGGGGGCTGATGTGTTGTGTTGGCGATCCACAGGCTTTTCTCGTAGGCAGCGCGTTGTGGTGATGCGTGGTTGGGTTGGCAAACAGCCCGTCCATAGCGTTGGCGATACTACACAACATCCACAGTCCTGTCAAAGAGAAAAGGGCAAAAGCGAAACAAGCGAAGCGACCGCTTATTTCGTCGGTCTTGTGGAGGTTGTGTGGATGGGATGTTCTCACCGATGCTTCCGCAGATCGGGCATGACAGGATGGACGGGAACGTCGTGCATCGGAGTCCTGTTTATCCAAAAAGATCTGCGACAGCGATCGTTGCGTCCTGTTTGGGCGTGATCGTTGTGCCTATTTGGGCGCGAGTGGGGAGACAACGCAAGCGAGGAAAGGTTCCGATTTGCTTTGTGCGGCGCTGGAATGTATCTTGCGGGGTGCTGCCGAAAGCAAGGAGGCTGGAGGCTGAGCCAAACCTACCCAAGACACAAGGAGGAAACCATGCGCGTTTCATGGAAAAAAGCAGCGAAGATTTACTGGTGGATGGGCTTGATGGGGTGGATGTTGTTGTTGCCGTCGTGCAGCGTCATCGGAGGGGGCGGTGGTGGAAACGAGAACGAGCGAAAATTTGCGGAACAAGCAACCTATCGCGTCGCATCTTCGGGCAAAACCATCACGTTCGATCCGACAGGAAACTACCAGTACTATTTCAGTTTGGACAACTTTACAAACAAACAACCGACCGTCAGCAGCACATACACCATTCTCGGCAAAGAGATCGTCTTCAAAAAAGACGATGGGACGGAGTACAGCGCACGCGGCTTGTTGGCGGCGAGTGACGCAAGCTTCACATGGGCAGAACACCCCGACGAAACCTTCGCCAAATTGGCCAATTAAAGTAGGCTTTTGGTGGATCGAAGGCCGTGGGTGGGTGTAGGGGAGAACAACACGGTGGTTGTTTGTGTGGGGCGTGGATGTTTCTTTGTGTCGGTCTAGCGGGCTACATGGAGCAGAGAGGTTCCGCCTTGGACGAAGGTGGGGTGGGTTTGGGCCTGTTGGCTGGTCGTTGGGGTGGCCTCTGCGGCAGGCGTGGGACGCTTGATAATAAAGAGAACTCCCCCCGTAATGGCCGCTGCTGCGGCGATTCCGATAAAAACGTTGGCCATGATCGCGCTGGTTCGGCCAGAATCTTCGATCGGTTGGATGTCTTTTTTGTAGTTGATGGGAGTGGTTTGGCTCGCTTGGAGTTTTTGGCTGACGTCGCTTTGTTTGTTGGAAGCGTCCACCCCAAAACCGATCACACCTGCTACCGAGACAACGGCGACTCCCACCGCGATCCATCCCCAAAAACGGGGGTCTTGAACGAGAGGCACCTTGGGTTCTTTTTTGGTTGCGGCTTGGGCGAGTGCTAATTTCTTTTTCTTTTCAGCTTCGGCATCAGCGGCTTTTTTAGCAGCTTCGGCATCAGCGGCTTTTTTAGCAGCTTCGGCGTCAGCGGCTTTTTTAGCAGCTTCGGCGTCAGCGGCTTTTTTAGCAGCTTCAGCGTCAGCAGCTTTTTTAGCAGCTTCGGCATCAGCAGCTTTTTTAGCAGCCTCAGCGTCAGCGGTCTTTTTGATGGCGTCTGTATCCGCAGCGGCTTTTTTAGCGGCTTCATCGTCAGCGGCTTTTTTAGCAGCTTCATCGGCAGCTTTTTTAGCAGCGTCATCAGCCTTTGCGACGGTGCGCTTTGGAGCGGGAGCATCGCCAAACAGCTTGTTTGCGAGTTCGGTGTGTGCAGATTTTGCTTGATTTTTCTTGAAGAGGTGGACGACTTCTTTGAAGTTCTTGCCCGTTTGGGCGTCGATCTGTCGGAAGAGAGCGCGAACACGCGAGCCAGCGGGGAAGATGCGGATATGGAATAGCCAACGGGCTTGGCGCATGGTGCCGATCTTGTTCATGCAATCGGGGGTGTCGCCGATACATCCAAGCGTCAATCGCGCCATCGAGATATCCATCGGATTCTGCGGCAACAACTTGAATTGTTTTCGCTTACCAATGGCCTTTCGCATATTTTTGGTCAACGTCTTTGCGATATTGGCAGGGGCTCCTTCTGCGCCGAGAAAATCGGCTGTTTCTTGGGCTTGGACTGGAGCCGCCCACAACAACACACACCCCAACACAACACACCATAACCATCGATTCATCGTTTTTAAGGCGCGGAGACCCCCTTCTTTAGAGGGGGGAGGAAGCGCCGTCCTTTCTTTGGATAAGGGTGGTGGTTCGTGCGGCCAGCCGAGTGGTGGCCTTCTTGACGTTGACGGAAGGGGTCAGCGTTTGGCCGTCGATGGTTTCGAGTGCGAAAAAGCC
>CAUJFU010000145.1 GCA_963169055.1 Myxococcota bacterium | reverse complement strand
CACTGCGATGTGTGTTGTACCTTGCGGGGGCGGCGTAGGATCTTGCGTTTCTTCTGCCTGTGCGCTACAACGGCTTGCACTGCGGCGACCGTTGAGTGCTGTGTGGTGACGTGCCGTTTGAGATGTTTTCGGTGCCTCTTTGCAAGCAAGAACCCCAAGCAAAAAGGATGTGTAGCATGTCGTGGCGTTGGATTCTTCTCTTGTGTTGTTTGACTGTGCCGATGATCGGTGGTTGTGATCAGGCACCCCCTCCAGAAAAGCGCCGCCCACTCGTTGATGCCGATGGGGACGGCTACCCCTCCACGGATTTTGGCGGACGCGACTGCAACGACGAAGATGTCGGCATCAATCCACTCGCCAAAGAAGACACCACCAACAAGCGCGACGACAATTGCAACGGGCAGATCGATGAATTCACCCTCACTACGGGGCATTGGCGACTCACCACGCAAGACGCCAAACAAGATAAAAGTGACTGGCACTTTGAGATCCGAACCAACTCCGAAACGGGCGTTCAATACGTTCGTTGCATCCAATTTCGCGTTCGTTTGACCAGCAAAGAACTTAACAAAGACACCGATCTGTCTTTTTGGTTAAGCGGTCTTGGGGCCAACGAAGCCAAGATCGAAAACAACCGTGTGATCTGGGAATACAAACCGGCTGGAAAAGAAGAATCGTTTACACTCCAAGCGCAGTTCACCTCGGAAAACACCGCCACCGCAACGATGACCGTCACCGATACCACGCCCACGATCAAAGGAACCGCGACTGTTAACCTCTCTGGGAAATTTGAAAAGCCTGATTCAAAAAATGCCGAAGATAGCGCATTTTGCGGGCGATGCTATGGTGATACAACGTGCGGCGCAGGTTGAAGGCTTCGATCTCTTTTCGCTTTTTCTTTTTGCACACCAAAGGCCCTGCGCTGCGTTCGCAAGCAGGGGTGATGTGGGCAGATGTGATGTTGCTCTTGGTGGTCTTGAGTGTTCTTGGGGCCACCGGCATCGAAGCCTTTCGCCGACAACACCTCACCACCCTCAGCAACGAAGCCACCCTCAACATCAAGCGGATCATGTTGGGCGTAAAGTTCTATAACGAAGAACAAGTCGCCAAAAAAAAGCTTGGGCAACCTTTTACTCCTTATCCCTACATCCCCTTTACTCCGCGACAAAAGCCCTGTTTCGGAGGATCGCCCAAATACAAAGCCGATCCCAAACGCTGGAAGCGCCATGACTGGAGCAAGATCGGTTTTTCCATCCCCGACGAACACTATTATCGCTATAGCGTACGAAATTCCAACGAGGCCGCTGTATCCGCCTTTTTTGTCGAAGCCGAGGGGGATCTCAACTGCAACCGCATCTATAGTCGCTATAAACTGCGCGGGGTGGTCTCTCCCAAAACACAAACCATCCAAACCCAAGGGATGATCCTCTACCGCGAACTGGAATAACACTCCATCGCGTTCCTCGCCGCCCTCCCTCTGCCCACATCGACAGACGCACCTTTTCGAGGAAACCATACGATAATGGCGGTCTGTAGCCCTTATCTTATTTCTCATCACGATAAAAAGTTTTTCATCCTTTCCTTGATATGGAGGGGATCTTCAAAGAGGAGCAAACCGATGTCTGATTACAAGATCCGTTTTCGTGACCAACAAACAGGACGCCAAGTCGAAGTCGACGCCCAACGCATGAAACAAAGCTGGTCCAAAGGTGGCGTGGAACAGAGCTTCGACAAATCCAAAGCAGGCGATGGAGTCGTCGATGTGATGGTCTCCGAAAACAAGTGGGCGTGGGATCGCCACAGCCACGTCGGAGTGAAAACGGACGGCCTTTCGACCGAAGACGCTGCCGCCCTCAAACGCGCCCTCGAAGATCCCCGCGCCGCCAAGCTGAGCGTCTTTGATGCACAATCGGGTCTTGAGATGTCGGGCCTTCGCGTGATCAAGTCCGACGCAGCGGGCGAATTGACGGCAACTACCCCGAACCTCGATCCCACAGGCGCACGCCGTCCTGTGCAATTGACCCCCAGCGGAAAAGTCGCCATGCCCGATGGCCGCGAGCCGCAAGGTCTCAAAGAAGTCGGCGATGGCCTGTTTCGGATGGCCAGTTTGATCGATGACGTCAAAGGCAATCTCTTTGACGATATCCAAGCCCCCGCCGCCCTCAAAGAAAAGATGCTTGGCCACCTCACCGAAACCTTGCAACAAACCGCACCCGGCCAATCTGCCCAAGGTCTCGATCAAACACAAACCCTCCAACTACGGTCTTCTTCGGCAACCACCTTGCTCGAAATGATGACCAGCAAGCACAACATCTCCAACGATCTAAAAACACGCGCCTTTGATGTTTACGAAAAAGCCTTCCAACGCGAAACCCATCCCCTGCTCAAAGACTCGATGGCGATGAACCTTGATCGCCTCAAAAGCAGCCTTCCTTCGGCGCTGCGCGATCGTGCCGATGCCTTGGTCTCTTCCGCCAACGCCACCCAACCCCCCTACGAAAAATGGTTCGCCAACGGCAACAACACCGTCAACGTGGACTTTTCCAACGGCGCAGGCGAAGGCTTTATCGAAGACAACGTCAAATACTTCGAAGGCATCGGCTTTAAGCGCGCTGGTGGAACCGACGCCAACCCGATCTTGGAAAAGACTTACGAAAAGAACGGTGTGGAAACGACCTTCCGCTTGAACTTCCGTACCAGCCAAAACAATATGTTCAAAGAGATGAACAATCCCGATACGCACATCGCGATCTATTCGGGCCATTCGGGATGGGGCAAAAATGTGCGCGGCTCTCTGGAAGGCACCCCCACAGCCTCGGGCGACGGCAAGTTGATCATGACCAATCTCTGCGTCGGAAAAGGCGAACTCCAACAGATCAAAGACAAATTCCCCGACGCTCAAGTGATCACGACCTACAACTCCGAGTACTTCCGCCAAGGAGGTACTGCTGAGTCCCATTATGCAATGAAAGAACTGTTTGAAGGGATCGCAGACCGCCGTGGTTACGAGTCGATCGCCGAAGACGTCCGCGTCGCAAACCCGTGGACTCGTGAACACAAGAGCGAAAGCGGCATCGACAACAACTTCATTTTCCCCACCGACCTCAAGATCCGCCGCCAACACCTTGACACCGATCATGACGGACAAGCCGATATCTTCGATCGGATGGTCAACTTCAATACCTTTGCTGTCAAGGCGGATACCGCACGCGAATTCCAACCCATCCAACAACCCCGATCCACCGAAGACTTGATCGGAACCAACATCCACTTCGCGGCCATGAGCACCAACCGCATCAGCGTCTACAACGAGACCTTGGGAACGAGCCAACGCAACGGAACTGCCGAAGTGGTTCCGGGTGGATACCATGATGCAAAACCCGGCGAGACGGGCTTGTTCCACTTCAACAAAACCCCCGAAGGAACCGTCGAGATGACGATGGATGCGCGTTTCGCGCACATGTCCGAAGAAGCCTTGCGCATGGCCTCGGCTTATGAGTATGCGTTGCACAAAGGCGCGACCGATCCAACGTGGCCGTTTAAAGGGGCCGATGACAAGATGCACGCCTTGGTGTTCGCTGCACAGTCGCTGAAAACAGACAGCGGCTACCGCGATAGCGCCGTGTGGGATGCTTTTCTGAAAGCCTACAATCTGCCCAACATCCCCTTGTCTACGGTCAACTCCGCGATCGAAGCGGATAGCCACTATTATTCAGGCTCCCGCGCTTCGGTCGAAGCACTGCGCGGAGATATGGACGCTTCTGTCGTCACTCAACTCGGACAAGCAGGTGTCGGCGTTCTCAACGTCGGCTGAGCCGCTTGTCTTTGAATTTGTCGATTTCGTCAGTTATACCCGACAGCCATGCGCTGATAACTGGCGAAATCCTGTATTCTCACGCAAGCTTGCTGGATAATGATATCGTTGGCCTTGAAAAGATAAAAAGATAACGATAACAGGACTTTGTGGGCCTCTGGAAAACAAAAACATTTGGAACATGGTTTTCCTGTCACTGATCCCACAAAAATCGAAGTGCTTACAGCCATCGAAAAAAAGACATCTGGAACAGAATTTTCCTCGCTCTGATTTTTGGAAAATCCCTTGCTTACTCGAACATAGAACAGCGCTTTCGCGCCTCTGATTTTACCGAACATTCGAGACATACGTTTGCTCTACAGCCTTTGCAGGTCTCAGAACATGCGCTCCGCGCTTTGTTGTCGGAAGGCGATAAAGCAACTTGCAGAAAAATCAGAACAGGATCAGTCCACCCCATCTCTAAAGTTTTGTTCTGCACACAGATTGATTAGTCTTGTCTTTTTCGGCTTGCTGCGCGGGAGTCTGCCGTTGCCCAAAAAATTTCGTTGACATTCATAACGAACAGAATCATTATCAAATATGCGCCTAATATATGGAGCATCGGTTGTCGATTATTTATAAGGAGAGGTTATATGACATCCACTGCAGAATACGA
>CAUJFU010000144.1 GCA_963169055.1 Myxococcota bacterium | reverse complement strand
GACGTAAAGAGAACGCCAAGAATCGCCTATCGGTGTGCGGCGCCAACAATTTATTAAGCAGAGAAAAAACCGTCGGTTGTTATGTTGGTGAGATGATGAAGCGTTTATGAAAAAGCAGAAGCAAAGCGATACCATCAACGAGAGTTTGTTCTGTACCATGCTTTGTGGATAAGGGATACGTCGGCCTTTTATTTCTGTTTTTCGTGTGTTTGCTCTTTGACGTTTCTCCTTTGCGCGACTAAACTGGGACAAGACTAACGTCGTTGAACAAAAGCCGTGTTTGAGGAGAGCGATGCCCGATCTCCGATGCGATCGAACGCCCAACTTGGCTAACAAAAGTCGTGTTCGCACTATTTCAAGCGGTGGGGCTGTTAGTTTGAAAAACAATGACTCTCCTCGTCAACACGGGGTCAAGGGAGCCGCGCTCCCTTGTGGGGTTTGGGGCAACGCCCCATAAAACAACTCGAACCGCGAAAGTCTTGTGCAAAAAGACGATCGGGTCAAGGCAATAAAAGGCAGTGGATGCGTTAAAGGTAAGCCCTGCACCGGGTTCTTTGCGCTCCACCGAAGGCGAAACCACTACGACCGCCGCCGGTATAAGAAAATTTGCCAACCGACCGATCACTAGAACCGTAACCCTCACCCAAAGAAAGGATAGCGCCTTCTCTCTTTCATAGCGGAGATCGATTCCATAGGTGACGGATCCAGCATCGAAGATTTCAGATGCTTTGGGATTTTGCCGTCTACCAGTTAGATCAGCACCTGCTATAAACAAGAGGGCCTTTGCGCCTCAACACATGACGAGAAACTCAACAAGGCCGACCTTTGCCACAAGCATAAGCAGATACGAGCGCCATCTTCTACATACAGGAATCAAAAAAGAAGAAATTTTTCATTGTGTTAAATGGGTTCGCTATTATTTTGACTTTTGCAGAAAATATTCATTTAATTTGGAAAAAATTGAAACGATAGATTTTTTTATTGGAAAATTAAAAGAGAAAAATCAAGAAATTTGGAAAAGAAAACAAGCGAAAAATGCGATTCATATTTTCTTGAATTTGCAAAACATTCCATTCACTTGTGGCCCTTGTGATGAACATCAAGAGGAGACTCACAACGCGGACTCAATCGAGCCAAAGGCTGAACAGGACATCTTCAACCAAGCCGAAATGTTCGCTTGTACTTGCGATGAGGACTCAAACGAGCAGAAGGCCGAACACGAGCGCGAAAGTAAGCAACACCAAGCGTTGCCATCGAATGCTACACAAACAAACAGATATCGAGAGACACCGTTAGAAAACGATGGATACCAAGCAGTCACCCCGAAAGAAAACGGAAATCAAGAGGCATCTGCAAAAAAGAACGATCTTGGTCTGGAAAAAAGAGAAAGATCCCATTTTTTTCTATCGAATGATGGCTTAAAAGTAAACAATGCAGCTTTGAATAATTCGGCAGAAGAACACGTTGCCTTGATGGATGAAGCTTCTCGGTCGGATGATGGCACAAAATTTAGAAATTTCTTTGTAAACAGAACAACCGCGCAGATCTTTGATCAGACAGAGCACTATGTTGACACGCTTATTTCTCAAAAAATGAATCGGGTAAAGAACCACATTGAAACGCCTATTTCTCAAAAGGTGAACCAGATAGAGAACCACATTGACGCGCTTGTTTCTCAAAAGATAAACCAGATAGATAACCATACCGATTTGCCTGCTTCCCAGAAAGTGAACCAGACAGAGAACCACATTGACCCATTTATTTCTCAAAAAATGACTTGGATTGTTGTCTACCGCTTGCTTGAGTCGGCTATCGAAACCAGACATTATTCTCCCAAGACACTCAAAAGTTATAAAGGTTGGGTGTATCAACTGGAATTGTTTTGCAAGCACAAACCCCCAAACGAACTTTGCGATACCGACGTCGCCGCGTTTTTAAGTCACCTTGCTGTACATCGCCGCATTTCTGCTTCGAGCCAAAACCTCGCTTTTCATGCACTATTGTTTGTTTTCAAGCATGTGCTTCAGAAAGATTTCGAAAATTTTACAGGTGTAATCCGCGCCAAAAAAACGAAATATGTACCCGCCGTATTGTCTCAAGAAGAGGCGCGAAAGCTGTTCGCAAACCTTGGAAAACCCTTTGATTTGATCGCGATGGTTTTGTACGGATGCGGATTGCGCTTGTCAGAAGGACTCAACTTGCGCGTGCAAGATATCGATTTTGACAACGAGCGGCTGTATGTTCGTAACGGAAAAGGAAGAAAAGATCGATGTGTTCCTTTGCCACAAAGCATTCGCTCTCAGCTCCTGAAGCAATTTCAACAGATTGCGAAACTTCACCAAGAAGATAAACGCGCAGGGTTTGATGGAGTCTTTCTTCATGGAATCCAGAACGGGAGGAATAAAAATGCCGCAAAAGATTTCATTTTGCAATGGTTTTTTCCAGCAGATCACCTGACACAAACACAAAACGGAGAACTTCGACGCTACCACGTCCACGAAAGCTCCGTTCAAAAGGCCATCAAAAAAGCAGCTTATGAGGCCGACATACCAAAACGAGTGACCCCACATATTCTTCGGCATAGCTTCGCGAGCCATTTGCTGCAAGCAAACTTTGATATCCGTACCATTCAAGAACTCCTCGGACACAACAACCTCAACACAACGATGATCTACACACATACCGTAAAAAGCTTTACAAAAAAAGAAGCCCAAAGTCCACTCGATTTTTTAGACATCGAAAGCTAGACATTTTCTATGGATTTGGGTGATAGATTGGGTGATTTTGAGCGCGGTAGCTGTGATCGGTGTGTTTCGGTCTCAGGTCCGAAAGATCAGCGGACGGTAAAGAACGTCACGGTTGTAAGCGCGGTGGCTGCGGTGGGTGTGTTTCGGTCTCGGGTCAGAAAGATTCAGCGGACGGTAAAGAACGTCACGGTTGTGAGCGCGGTGGCTGCGGTGGGTGTGTTTCGGTGAGTTGCTCTTGAGGTGAGGGTAGAAGCGCTTTGCTTTTCGCTACGGGTTAACGAAGTGAGAGCGAGTTTCGAGGGCGATATCAAGGGGTGAATTGGCAAGCGAAAGGAAAGCTTGGACGAGAGCAGAGCCAGCCTGTTTGGCCGAAAGGACGAGCGTGATACGAAGGGTTTGCTTGGAGCCGAGAGAAGGGATGCGATGGATGCGATAATGGCCCGAGTTTCGGTCTTTTTCGATGAACACGCCTTTGGGTTCGGATTCAAAACGAACAAAGCGAGCGATATTATTGAAGTGTAGGCGGATATCGATATCTTGAGCTGCCGCTCCACCGATGTTTCGGAGGGTGAGAGTGTATTGGCTTTCTTGTCCGACTTGAGTGACAGATTGCGTGGGAGTAAGGTGGGCTTGAAGGATCGGACGTTTGGGAAGAATCACGCGGGGAGCAGAAGTTTCTTCGATCTTGAGTTGGAAGTTACGGATTTGGAGTCGACTATCCCCATAGGCGGTGAGCTGAATGCGTCCTTGGGAAGAACTGAGATGACGGACTGTATGGGCCAATCCAAACCAGTAGGAAAGCCGATGGCCACGAACTTTGACTCGAACAAGAGTCCAACCTTGGGCTTGGAAGCGGCCGCCTCCAAAGTAGAGCTTGTTTGCAAAAGAATCGTGTGTGCTGCCTTTGTGAACCTGTAAAGAGAAACCACGCACGGCGTTAGCGACCTCAAAAGAGAGCGTATAGTTTTTGAGCATCTCGTCGCCAAAAGTAAGACGAGCTTGGTTATGTGAGATGGTACGAGCCTCAAGCGCGCCGTTTGTCATCACCCAGTCGCCGTCGATATCGAAATCGCCCGGGATATCTTTGTAGGATTTTTGGAGAGCGGCTTGGAGTGTTCGACGCTGGGCGGTTTGGAGGGATTTGAAGCGTTCGGCGTGTTTGCGAGCGATCAACAAGACAGAAGAGAGCTGCGCACGTTGTTGAAGGGCGGCCCATTGCTGCGCTGCGACGGAGAATTGGGCTTGTTCTTCCCAGATTTTAGAGGATTTGTTGAGTTCCTGAAGATCTGAAAGGTCGCGTAAAGCCGAAGAAAGAGAACGTTGGAGTCGGCGAAATTCACCGGTGGAAAGAAGGGACGCGCCAGTCAAGAGCCACTCAAGGCCAAAAGAGGAACGAAGCGTGGCTGTGCTGTTGGGGGCGCTCCAAAGGAGGGTGGCTCGTGTGGGTTGAAGGTGTTTGAGGAGGGTATGGGCGCGTGGAAAAGCATGGATGGGAGGGAAAGAACGAGCAAGAGATCGCTCGCCTGTATAGAGGATGGGCAAAAGTCCGAGCATTGTTTGGTAAAGGAAGGTGGCTTGTTTGCGCAAAGAAGCGTGAGCAGAAAAGCCATGGCGAGAGGCAGTTTGTTTGAAGTTCGCACGCATGGCGAGGGTTTTGGGAGAAGGACTGCGAAGAGAGTCGATGAGATCGCGGATGGAGTGTGGGGTAGGGGCGAGGATCATGTGGCTATCGACGTAGACGAGACGCAAAGCGCGGAAGACCGCAGGGATTTGTTGTTGGCGCATGGCGTGGCGGCGATAGCGTGGGTAGGGGCGTGGGCGGCGATAACGGCGGTGGCGTCGATATCCTCGGGGAGAGTGGTCGTAAGCATGGGGGGCAAGCTTTTTTCGTGGCTTTTCTTCAACAAAGCGGATGGGGGCGATGCGGTAGATCTTGTAGCCTTCGTAGGAAGTGGATTTGAGTTCGAAGGCAAAGACGCCAGCGATGGAAGAAAGGAGTTTGTGAATGCGAGGTTGGTCTTGAAGTTTGAGGACTTGGATCCACGAGGGCCAGAGGGTGCCTTTGGGGTTGTAGAAAAAGATGGAGAAATCTTGTCCGAAGGCGCGAAGCGTTTGTTCGATGGTGCCGTTGAGGAAAGCGCGCTCGACACGGACGACGTTTTGCATGAAGTAGGCGTGGAGGGGTGGAGCGAGCTTTTTGAGAGAGGCATCCAGATCGCGCCAGATCGCGGCGAGCGGGATGTGGGTTTGAATCGCGGAGAAGGTACGCGCAGGCGCGTAGTTGGAAAGTGAGCCATCGACGGAGGGCAGCGAAAGGAAGCGAGAAAAGCCGCGCAATTTGGAGGGATCCATCGAGAGATGGAAGCGACTGACAAAGTCGGAACCATCGGTCTGTAGGGTGATTCCGGCGCTTTTCCACGCGGAAAAGCCCAATCCGTCGAAGATGTCTTGTATTCCGATAGAGAACTGGCTAAGCGCAGAACGGAACTGAGGCTCGAGGGTAAGAGCGGCTTGTTTGAGAAGAGATTCGGTGGCGACGTAGAGGGAGAGACCGCTACGAAATTGAGTGGCATGCAAGAAGCCGAGGAAGAGAGGATCTTTGTCGAGGCCGATGCCTTGGCCGTTTGCGCGAGAAAGCATGTCTTTGAGCAAGTCTTGCGTGGTGGCAAACAAGACGTGATTGGGCAAGAACGTGAAGTGTACGTTGGTTTCAAGACCTTGGAGGAGTTGGACGGATTGGTTACCGATCTTGTAATCAGCACGCTTGACAGGGATTTGTTGAAGCAAGGTGTCGACAAGTTTTTGGGCGCGGGATTGATCGGCATAACGGAGGATGGCAGCTAATTGGAGGCGCTCAGAGCCGATAGGGACACGAACGACGGAAAAGACGTGAGGGCCGTCAAAAAGGGCGGTAGCTTCGGAAAGACGCATACCTGCGAGTTGTTGGAGTAGCTTGTCAAAGAGATGGGAGATGCGGGTGCTTTCAAGCCCAGAGAGAACGCCACCGAGACCAAAGCGACGCAAAACAAAAGACAGAGTTCCTCCGCGTTTGCGGTTTTTTTTCCACCAACGCTTGAGTGGTTTGAGTTCGGGTTCTGCGAGCAGTTTGGCGAGCGAAGTCTGCGTCAAACCGCGTGAGATCTTGGAAAGCGAAGAGAGCGTAAGCGCAACTTGTGTGCCTTTGGGAAGAAGGCGGATCTCTTGTTGGGCCTCGATGTAAGTAGGTAGGCCGTTATTGGGCGGAGGGGCTTTGGGTGGGAGTGGGTTTGCGTGGGCATGAGAGGCTGTCCACAAGCCAAGGCAAAGAGCGAAGGCGAACCAGAGACGCAAGGAACGGCAGCGCATAATAGGCTCCTTTTATTGAGGGGTATGAGGGTTGGGCCACAGGGAAAGAGATGTTGTTTGTAACGGAGAGGAAGGGCTGTTGCAAGAGGCCAGCAGAAAGAGCCGAAGGTACGAGAGGTGTGCAGCAAGGGAGCTGTTTTGCTGGTCGGATCGCAAGAAGCCAGAAACAAGAGACGGAAGAGGATACGACGGGTCGCAGAGAGGGAATGTTTGGGGATGAGAAGAGCGCGATCGTGCGTAATATGGGGGGAGCGTGCAGCGGTGCGATGGGAGTGTTGCGATGGTGGTCGATGGTGCGCTGCTCTTGCCCGTCGGGTTCCTTGTCTTTGAAGCTGCGATGGAAGTGTTACGATCGTGGTCGATGGTGCGTCTGTGCAGATTGAAGAGTGATGTGACGGTGGTGTGGGTCTTGTGCGTGCGGCATATTGTGGTTTGTGTGGTGGTTGTGATAGGCAGGATATCTTGCATTTTGAAGAGAAAGCAGCCGTTGTTCGGTGGCGTAAGACGGTCCTAGGAACCGCATGGAAAGGTAAGCGATGTACAGCCAAAAGAGCCGAGATATCTTGCAAGAACAACTCAAAGAGATCGAAGGTGCAGGGACTTATAAACGAGAGCGGATCATCGAGTCGTCGCAGTCGGCTTTGATACGGGTTCAGGCGCGTGATGGGGAAGTCTTGAACTTTTGTGCGAACAATTACCTTGGTTTGAGCAACAACCCGAGCTTGATCGAAGCGGCGAAAGAGGCGTTGGATACGCATGGTTTGGGGCTAAGCTCGGTGCGATTTATTTGCGGGACACAAGATATCCACAAGAAATTAGAGGGGAAGATCGCAGCGTTTCATGGGACAGAAGATACGATCTTGTATTCGAGCTGCTTTGACGCGAACGGTGGTTTGTTTGAGACGCTGTTGGGAGCGGAAGATGCGATCTTGAGCGACGCATTGAACCACGCCTCGATCATCGACGGGATCCGTTTGTGCAAAGCGAAGCGGTATCGTTATGCGAACGGGAACATGGAAGAGCTGGAGGCTCAACTGAAAGAGGCCCAAGGTGCGCGAGTTCGGATGATCGCGACTGACGGTGTGTTTAGTATGGACGGTTATCTTGCGAAACTGGATCGGATCTGTGATCTGGCCGAAAGATACGATGCTTTGGTGATGGTTGATGAATCGCATGCGACGGGATTTGTGGGCAAGACGGGACGAGGGACGCCTGAACATTGCGGTGTGATGGGGCGTGTGGATGTGATCACATCGACGCTGGGAAAAGCACTGGGTGGTGCGTCGGGTGGTTACACAACAGGTCGCCAAGAGATCGTGGATCTGTTGCGGCAACGCTCGCGTCCGTATTTGTTTTCCAACACGCTTGCGCCTGCGTTGGTGGGGGCGGCGATCAAGGTGTTTGAGATGTTGTCTGCCTCGACAGCGTTGAGAGATCGTTTGGAAGAAAGCACGCGATATTTTCGGGAAAAGATGACCAGCGCGGGATTCCAGATCAAGACAGGGGTGCATCCGATCGTGCCGATTATGCTGGGGGATGCGCGTCTTGCGTCGCAGATGGCGGATGATATGTTGGCGCGTGGAATTTATGTGATCGGCTTCAGCTACCCCGTCGTGCCGAAGGGCGAAGCGCGGATTCGCGTGCAGATATCGGCGGGTCACACACGCGAACATCTCGATCGAGCGATCGGGGCGTTTGTGGAAGTGGGCAAAGCACACGGAGTGATCTAGTGCGTTTGTCGCAAAAGTTTGTTTGAAGCCGAGAGAGGCTGGTTGTTACGAGACTTGTTGTGTTGTTGGGCCAGCAGCCCGTTTCGAGAGGGAGCAGATGGCTTTGGCCAGCCCCGTTGCCCTGTTCTCGGGGGCTGGGGCTCTCGTGGTATGGTTTGTGTTGTGAGCGCAGGTTGGCGATAAAGGTGTGTTGGGATGCAACGTCTGGTGGTTCTATCCTCGGAGACAGAGCGCTATCCGCTGCTTGCGGGTTGGTTGGGGGAGTCGTTTGCGTTGGAGCATGTCGCCGATATCGCGCAAGCGCGGACGTTGCTTCGACAAGACCCACCGATGATCTGGCTGATCTTTGTGGAAGATGCGCTGGTAGGGCTGGATGCCTTTTGGCATGAACTTCGTTACGCGGCGGAGCGTTCGCCTCATTTGCGCTTGTTCGTGTTGGCGGGGCGCAAGCCAAGTTGGTGGTCTCAGATCGAAGAAGCTGGCGAAGAGATCTTGCCCACGATTCCGATCAATTCCACCGTATTGCGGAATGCTCTTAAGGAACTCTTGTATCGTGGGCCATCATCGTCCTCGCAAACAAGCGACGGCATCGAAGAAGACGGTCGCATAGGAGACACAATGCAACGCTTTATTGGGCGACGGATGGGGTCGGCGCTGATCGAAGAGGAGATCGGTCGAGGTGCGATGGGAGCGGTTTTTGCGGCACGTCAAGTGGCGCTTGAGAGAAAAGTGGCGGTCAAAGTGATGTTGCCCGCGTTGATGGGCGACGAGATGGCAGCGCAACGTTTTCGGCGCGAAGCCTTGGCGATCGCAAGGCTGAAAGACAACCACATCGTACAAGTGTTCGAGGCTGGTTTTGCCGAGGACGGCGTTTTTTACATTGTGATGGAGTATTTAGAGGGCGGTACGATCGAGGATTTGCTGGAGCAACAAGGCCCGTTGCCGGTCGCGGAAGCGGTACGGCTGGTTAAACAGGTCTGCAAGGGGCTTTGCACAGCGCATGATGCGGGTCTGACGCATCGGGATATCAAACCGTCGAACTTGATGATCAGCCCCGAAGGTCGGCTCACGATCACGGACTTTGGTTTGGTGCGAGATACGAGTCAGATCCGTCAAACCAAGACCAACGCGATCTTGGGGACGCCGGCGTATCTTGCACCAGAACAGGCATCAAGCAGTGAGCCCGATCCACGGACCGATATCTATTCGTTGGGGATCGTTTTGTACGAGTTATTGACGGGGGAGCTACCGTTTATTTCGGATAATATGGTCGAAGTGTTGGTGATGCACTTGCGTGAACCGTTGCCCGATCCGCGCCGATTGCGTCCCGAGATCCCCGAGGCACTTGTGCGGATTTTGCAGCGGATGACTGAAAAGAACCCGAATCATCGCTACAAAGACAGCCATGCGCTGTTGGCGGCCTTGGAAGAATTCGAGCGCAATGGCCTTTCGGTGGCTTCGGCTTTTCCGCTTTCCACGACTCCGCGTACGCCATCCCCTGTAGGGATGGATATCTCAGGGACGATGAGCGCCCCGCCCTCGTCGTCGATGTGGGCGCAAGCGGTGCCGTTGGTTTCGGGAGCGACGTCGCAGTTGGCCCCGATGGTTGGGATGAATACAACAAATAGCGGTTTGTTTGCGTCGCCATCCGTGGGACGGCCAACGCTTCCGCCGTTGGAAAGCGGATTGCAACAGACGTTTCAACAACTCAAGCTGATGGGGATGCCTGAGCTCGATCACGAACAGACCGAAGGATGGGGGATCTTTGGTGCGGAAGGGCAAGCGATGCAACAAGTCGGTGCGTTGTTGGAACCTTGGCGTGGTTTGGGTCAAAGCATCTTTCGGCACGCATCGACGGTCGCCGCACATGGTTTGGGTGCGTGGTGGATGGCCTCGATGCAACGGATTGGACAACGATTGCTGTTGGTTCCACGCCCTGAAGGATGGGGGGGGGGTTTGTTGCGTCGGGAGGCGGGCTGGGGTTCGGCATCGCAAAGCAGCAGCGCGATGCTCAGCCAAAGCATGATGCTTGATCCTGCGGGTGCTTTGTTGCATCTCGATGCTGTGGATACCGTTCTTGTTTTCGATGGTTCGGGGGTTCCGCTACAACAGCGCTCTCGGCGTCCACAGGTGGTTGCGCCGCTACAACAGCTTCTTCATCCGTTGGTGTTGGGCGTGGCGTCTTGGCCGTTGGAATGCAAAGAGTTGGAGTTGTGGTTTGAGCAAAGTCGGCTGTTTGTGTGGCGGATGCGCGGGGAGATCTGGCTGTTGTTGGGGGGGCCGCATCTTGCGCGAGCGAGTATTTTGGGCATCCAACAACAAATGATGCAGCAATTGGACGGTGGCACAAGCGGCAGCCAGTCAGCTTCGTTGTGGGCGCAGCCATCGCCGCAACCATCCACACATCTCCAACTGGCGCAAAGCGGCTCGATTTCGCAAAGTGGCGCGTTTGCTCCGAGCGGGGCCGTTTCGCAAGCTGTTCCTGTGCATTCGGGAGCTTGGGGAGATTTGAGCTTTCAGTCTTTGGAACCAGTCGCCAACCCGCTGCCGCAACAAGTGGTTGAAGGGGTACAACAAGCCTTTGCGCGTTATATCGGTCCGATGGCGAAGGTGGCGCTTCAAAAGACGGCTCAAAAGCTGGGCCATTCGAGAAAAGACTTTCCTTCAAGCAAAGCTCTGCAACTGCTTGATAGTTTGGCGAATCAGCTAAGCGAAGATAAGCGGGCAGCCTTCCTCAAAGAGGCTCGTGCGGTCCTGCCACCCGAAGCGCTGCGTTAAGGTTGTGCGGAGATCAAGGGCGAGGGTGTGCTTGTTTTGTGGGGGCCGTTGTGTTAAGGGGGGGGGCCGCGTTGCGCACCGTTTTGGGGCGGTTTCGTCTGTATTGGTGGATGTCCTTGCGTCCCGTTGGGGATGGGTGGATGGTGTGAGATGGTGGCGTCGATGCCGAGACCGATGTTGGCTTTTTGGGAGCAGAGAAGATGTTAAAGATACAAAGAAAACAACCGCCAAGCCTCGATTCTTTTTTACCCGAAGGAGCGGAAACACCGATTCGGGATGAAGCGTTGGGTGCGCCGACGGAGGTAAAGGTTGAGCGGATAGCGGATCTTTTTGGGCAGATCATGGAAACCCTCGGTTTGGATCTGCGCGATGATAGTTTGCGAGAAACTCCCCAACGATTTGCAAAGATGTACGTCCAAGAGATCTTTCGTGGATTGGATCCACAACAACGCCCACGCATCGCGACCTTTGAGAACCGTTATCAATACAAACAGATGCTCGTGGAACGTGATATCCGCTTACATTCGTGTTGTGAACATCATTTCTTGCCGATATTGGGGCGAGCGCATGTGGCGTATATTCCGGATCGTCATGTTGTCGGTCTTTCTAAGCTAAACCGCGTGGTTGATTACTACGCCCGTCGCCCGCAAGTCCAAGAGCGGCTAACGCAGCAGATCGCGGTCGCGTTGCAGCAGGATCTGGAAACCCCCGATGTTGCGGTATGGATCGAGGCGAGTCATTTGTGCGTGGCGATGCGCGGTATTCAAGACGAAGCGAGTGTGACGGTGACATCGGCTTATGTCGGGCGTTTTCGAGAACCTGCGATCCAGCTACAAGTTCTTGCGGCGATCGGGAAAGTTGGAAGTGAGGCTGCTGCACAAACAGGGCCGTTGGCGATGTTGATCCAAGAGAGCAAGTCTTCTGCGTTGGGCGATAAAGGCGAATCTTCCGATGCGTTGGACTGATCCGCCAAACGATCACGATCATTTGCTGGTGTTGTGGTGGTGCCCGTTTCTGTTGTTTTCGGGTTTATGGGGGCAATGGGGACCGATGGGTGGTTGGGATGTGTTATGGTTGGCGTGGGGTCAGGTGGGCGGAGGGGTATGGTTGTTGTTGGCGGTGCATTCGTGTCTGGGGG
>CAUJFU010000143.1 GCA_963169055.1 Myxococcota bacterium | reverse complement strand
TGGGCGGGGCGGCGGCACTGGGGCTTGATCGGTTCGGGGGGGGGGGGGCTTGGGCGGGGCGAGGGAGCGGGCGGAGTGTAGGCATCGGAGACAGGTGAGGGGGGATGGAAAAGGATTAGACTAGACCGGCGGCAGTTTGGGTGTTAGGATGCGAGGCGCGTATGCGTGGGTATCGGTTTTTGCGGCATTGGGGCATAGGAGAGTGCGATGGCGCAGGAAAGAAGCGCGGTCCGTTTGGGCGGATGGGCGTGGATGGTGTTGTGGTTGGGAGCGTTGACCTTGAGCGGTTGCCAATCGCCGTGTCGGGAGTTGGCGCTCAAGATCTGTATGGAGATGCGGTCGCTGCCGCGTGCTTGTCGTTCGGTGCGCGAATCTGCCGAAAGTGGCGGCGCATCGACACGTCAGTGTCGGGCGTTGCTTGCAACATGGCGCACCTACGGTCGCTTACAAGTGGCAAAGGCCCAAGGTGAATTTGTGCGCTATGAGACGTGGTTGTTTGAACGTAAAGATATCCAGTCTTCGCTTCAAGAACTCGAACGTGCGGAACTTGCCTTTGCGCGGCGTCTTGAGGGGATCTTTCAGCCGGGGGCGATGATCCACGCGCTCCATCAAAAACGCCAAACACGAAGCCCCAAGAAAACACGCCAAACCACTCAACCCCCTAGACAGCGAAAATAAGAGGTTTTTTGTGAACGGACGCAACCCAAAAAATCCATCGTACGACGACATCGGCATCTCCGCAGGCCCAGAGTATTCGTCTTCTGGGGATTATATCATCGAGGAATCCGTACCCGTTCAGCCCACACAAAAGGCGAAAGATCCGTTGATTGGGCGTTTGGTGGGCGGGCAGTGGCGGATGGAGCGGCGTTTTGCGGAAGGTGGGATGGGCGTGATCTATGAGGCCGCGCACCACCAGCGGATGCAACGTGTTGCGGTCAAGATCCTCCAGACAGTGCTGCGGATGGATAGCCTGCACATCGATCGCTTTTATCATGAGGCACGCATTCTCCAGCGTTTGCGGCATCCCAACATCGTTTCGGTTTACGAGTTTGGTTTTGAGGATGATCTGGGTTTTTACCTTGTGATGGAACTTTTGCATGGCTGTGGTTTGGATGTGTACCTTCAGCTTTACCAAGGGCAGATGCCGTTGGATGTGCTGTGTCACATCTTTGTGCAGATCTGCGAGGGGATGCACTACGCCCACGAAGAAGGCGTCTTACATCGCGATCTAAAGCCCGAAAACATCTTTATTTTGCAGCCTGTGCAAGGCTTTGAGCGGTTGAAGATCTTGGATTTTGGGGTCGGAAAGATCGTCCAAGACAAAGTGAACGCCATCACACAACACGGAAAGACGGTGGGTACGCCGCGTTATATCTCTCCTGAGCAAGCCGTGGGAACGCCGTTGGATCGGCGTACGGATATCTATTCGTTGGCGGTGATCTTGTTTGAGATCCTGACAGGGGGACCGCTGTTTAAAGCGGATAATCCAGCAGAGTACATGAGCCAACACGTCTTTACGGACCCGCCCTTTTTGTCGGAAGTTGCAGGGATTGGGACGTATCCTCAGGGAATTGAGGAGTTGCTTGCGGATTGCCTCTCAAAACACCCTGAACACCGACCCGAAACCATGTTGGTGTTTCGCGACCGGCTGGTGCAAAGCCTCGTGGACGAAGGGATCGCGTTGCCCGAAACCGTCAAACAGACCATCGAGGTAAAAAAAGAGGAGCCTGTCGAAGAAGGCATCGGCTCTTATCGGCTAAACTTCGCACAGACCGAGCGTCGAGAACGTGTTTCATTGCGCGAGCCTTCGGGCGGAGAGCATCCGTTGGTGCAGCGCGATGCTGCGCAGATCCAAAATCTCGAAGCGGAAAAGCGGGCTTTGCGCGCACGTCGTTTCCAGCGCGACGATCATATCCCTGATCCCGAACCGAAGCGTTCGTGGGCGGAAGTATGGGCAGATCTGGGGAGTCGCCGTTGGTGGTATGTGGTGGGCTTTGGGATGATCGTGTTGGCGGGGTTGTTTGGGGCTGCCGTCTTTTTGGCACCTGTCGAGGAAGAACCTTTGGTGTCCGATACGGACTGGGCGGCTGCCACGCATATCTGGTCAAGAGCGACCGACATGGATTGGATGCCGCACTTGAAAAAGCCGAAACCTGCTAATAAACCACTCAGTCCGGTCGCACCAACGAACCCGCAGGTTGGCCAAATGGCCGATGGCGGAGCGCTTTTGGATGGTGCTGTTGTTCCTACAAGCGAGGGGCCGCCGCCTGACGGTCTTGTCGAACACCCTGATGGAGGCGATCTGTCCGATGGAAACGGGCGCAGCGAAGCACCGTCGCCTGAAGAACTGCCGACGAAAGCCAAAGAAGGCGCACAGCATCTGCCTACAGCGCCGTTTGAGAGAAGGAGAGAAAACAAAGACAAGACTCCACAACGTTCTACCGCGCCAAACCCGACCCCACAAGAATAACCGCACATAGACAGACGGACGAGCGCTGCACGTGCAGCAGGGCGACTCTTTTACAGGTCGGCCCACAAGAACAACCGCACATAGGCAGATGGATGAGCGAGCAGAAACAGATCGGTAATTATCGCGTGTTGAAGTCGCTAGGTGGCGGTGGGATGGGGGTGGTGTACCTTGTCGAAGACATGGAAGCGGGTGGGCAATACGCACTCAAGCTGCTATCACCTTCTTTGACGCTCACCGAACGGGAGATCCGACGTTTTCGCCGCGAGTTTATGACCATGAGCCGCTTGCGGCATCCCAACATCGTCGAAGTTTACGAGTCGGGACTGTATGACGACAGCCTTTATTTTGTGATGGAGTACATCAACGGAGCCCACCTGAGGCAACGGTTTTTGGAGCGAAACTACACCGACGATAGCCCTCAAGATCCCGCGTGGTTGGCGTATATCAACCAGCCTGAGCGCCGAGAGACTGTGCTTCAAACGATGCTTCAGATCTGCGATGCGCTGGCGTGGATCCATAGCTTCAATATCGTCCATCGCGATCTCAAGCCTGAGAACTTGTTGGTCAAGCAAGATGGCCGTTTGAAGTTGCTGGACTTTGGGATCGCCAAACGTTTGGGTGGCGGCGATCTGACGCAGTCGCGCTCGATCCTTGGGACGTTTTCGTATCTGAGTCCTGAGCAGGCATTGTGCGAGGATGTGGACGGTCGTTCGGACTTGTACGCGCTGGGTGTGATCCTTTACGAGTTGTTGACAGGGCGTCCACCGTTTGTTTCTGCTGAGCCGATCGGTCGGATCTTTATGCACATGAACAAGCCTGCGCCGCCGTTGCGTAACTGGAATCCGCCGCTTGAGCCGCGCCTTGAAGAGATCGTCTTGCGGCTGCTTGAAAAAGATCCAATGAATCGCTTTCAGCGAGCCGAAGATCTGCGCCAAGCTCTTGAAGACTGTATGCCCGGACGTCGCCATGCTTCGGGATGGTTGATCGAAGCCGCAAGCGGTGAACGGATCGTGACGGAGCCTTCTTTTGTGGGCCGTCAACAAGAGCGCCAGCTTTTTTTGGAACATTTGGAGGGTCTGCGTCACGGCGCGGGGGCGTTGTTGTTGCTCAGCGGCCATACAGGGATGGGCAAAACACGTCTTGCACGCGAGTTCTTGGCCTCTGCACGCGCACAGCAGATCGAATGTTGTACAGTGCGTTGTTTGAGCGATTCGCCTCCCTACGCGGCGTATCAAGAACTCTTTGAACAGCTCCGAACTTCGTTGATGTTGCGCGATACGGATCTTCCGCAGCGTTTGTGGGGGCGTGAAGGGGATCTGTGGTTTCGAATGATGGAAGCCCCGTTGATCGGGCAGATCAAAGAAAAAGAAAAAGCACAAGCTTTGTTGGATAGCGGAGGGCGCATCGAAAATCGCCCTTCCAACGAGGACGTCACGCTCACTCCTACCAATAGCGGCGGACCCGAAGAGGAGAAAGCGGGGCTTTTTGAGGCGGTACGCTCGATGATTGCGCGAGTTTTGGAAACTGAGCCGCTGCTGTTTTTTCTCGATGACTTGATGTATGCCGATGAGACATCGCTCGAATTGACCGAGTTTTTGGTGCGGTCTTTGGCCCATGCACATTCGCCGTATCGGTTGTTGTTGTTGGGGACTTTTCGCAGCGAGGATGTCGGGTCGGATCATCCGCTCAATCACTTGATGGTTCGTTTGACGCCCCAACAATTGTACTCGATCCACGATCTCAAGCCGCTTGTGACCGAGCAGGTGTCGGAGATGGTGACCTCGATGGTGGGTTTGCCGCCTGCTGCGCCGACCTTGGCGCAGTTGATGATCAAGAGTCAAGGCATTCCCTTTTTTGTCAAGGAATGGGTCAAGGCGTGGCATGAAGAAGGTCTGCTCTACGAAGAAGATACACAGTTCTATGTGGTCCAAGAGGGCAAAGACGCCGAAGAAGAGGGGGTGACGCGAGGGCTTTTGCCCACGGCGATCCGCAAGCGGCTAGAGCGGCGTTTTGAGCGATTGTCCACCCCATCTCGCGGATTGAGCGAGTGGATCGCCGTCTTGGATCAGGATGTCTCATTTGAGATCTTGTCGGAAGTTTCAGGGCTTCCCGAAGAAGAACTGTTGCAGCTTTTGGACGAGCTGATCCAACAAAAGATCCTCGCCGAAGATTGGGCCACAGGAGCCGAGCGCTATCGATTCGATCACCCGGGCATCCGAGAAGCGGTGTACCTCCAGTTGAGCGAAGAGGCCCGAAAACGCTACCATCTGGGAGTTGCGTACGCTTTGCAGCGTTCGAGTGCAACAGAGGGGGCTTTTGAGCTGTTGGGGCATCACTTTTTGGCGGGGGGGGATGATCTGAATGCGGCGTGGTTTTTATTGCTCGCTGCGGAGCGGCAGTTACGGGCTTTTGCGCATCGCAGCACATGGGAGTTGTTGGAGCGCTGTCAGCAGCTTTTTCATCGCCATACCGACGCGCCCTTGTTTGCGCCTGCCTCGGCGTGGTGGTGGCGCTATCATCTCGCTTATCTCGAATTGATGGAATCGGTCGCGCAATACCGACAGGGCTTGGATATGGCGGACTATGCGCTGCAAAGCCTTCCTTCAGGAAGCGACGTCACGCCGTTGTTGCGTTGGAAAGCCACCTTCTTGCGAGAAGTCGGCAACTATCGCGAGGCGTTGTCTTGTGTAAAGACCGCACTTGCCGAAGAGGCCGTCGACGAAGATCTGCGTTTGTATCTTTTGCAGGAAGCGGGTCGGATCTATCGATCGCAAGGGCGTTATGGGGCTGCTTTGGAGGCTTATCGTGAGGCTCTTGCGTGGGCTGTTTCTCGCAAACTGGTGTGGGAACAAGGCCGATTGTCGGGCATGATCGGCCAAGTGTTGCACCAACGCGGAGAGTTTCCCGAAGCCGAAGCGTACTACTTGCAATCCTTGGAGATCGCGACCCAAGGCGGCGATCGACGGGGTGAGATCGAGGCGCTGTGCAAGTTAGGCACCTTGGAGTTGGACGGTGGCGATGTGCCAGCTTCTCTTGTGCGTTTTGAAAAAGCCACCGCTTTTGCGCGTTCGCTGGGTGATCGTCGGATGGAATGTACCGCGATGGCCTTGCTTGGGCAGCTTCAAAGCGACCGCCGTTTGTTCGATCAGGCCCAAGAAACCCTTGAGGCCGCGTTGGTGATCAGCCAAGAGCTTGGCGATCAGCGAACAGAGGGGGAGTTGTTGAGTTGGTTGGGGGTGTTGTGTTATCAGCTTGATCGTTTGGAGGCTTCGCGCCTTTATCTCGAAGAAGGCATCCAACGAGCCCAGTTTGTGGGTGATCGATTGTTGGAGTTGTGGATTCGCTGCCATCTGGGCATCGTGTCTTTGCGAGAAGGCCGTCAGGAGGCAGAAGAAGTCTTGGAAGAGATGCACAGGATCTTGCGTTTAAGCGAACAGATGGAAGCGATGGAAGTTGTCCTGTTGTGCAAATTGGTCTCTGCGCATATCTTCCGTTTGCTGCAAATGAAACGCGACGCGTACGATGCGCTGGTGGCTGCGCGCTATCTGGCCGGACAGATCGGTAATCGCCGACTGCTCGCCAAGATCGAACGCGAACATTACTTGCTTAACCGTGTATAGGCCAACACACAAAACGTCGGTGTTTGTGCTGGCCTCAAAGTGTATAACAACGTTTTTCTTACGTTTTTCGGATATGAAGTTATGCGATTCTTTACAACTTTGCGGATAGATCGGCCTGTGGCACGTCCACCGAACGATTATCCCCGATTGACAAGGGTATGGAGATCTGTATGGGCAATATGCTCGTCATCAACTCCATGCTACCCGAGGTTCGTGTCGCCTTGCTGGAATATGGTCGTCTGGCTGAGCTGTATATCGAACGGGAGCATGAACGTGGTATTGTAGGAAATATTTATCGAGGTCGTGTGGTCCGTGTCTTGCCGGGGATGCAAGCCGCTTTTGTCGATATCGGACAAGAGAAGGCAGCATTTTTGTACGTCGGCGATGCGCGCATGGCCGCAGAAGGTGACGTCGAACTCGGAGAGGAGAGCGAAACCGAACATCCCCATCACCACGAAGAAGAAGGCAAAGAAGAACTCCGTATCGAAGATATCCTCCAAGAGGGCCAAACCATCACGGTGCAAGTGTCCAAAGACCCCCTCGGAACCAAGGGAGCGCGCCTCACCACGCATATCACGTTGCCCGGGCGCTATCTTGTGTATCTTCCGCGTTTTTCACATATCGGGATCTCTCGTCGCATCGGAGATGCCGAAGAACGCGAACGCTTACGAAAATTGATGGAAGGTGTACGCCCTTCCGAAGGCGGCTTTATTGTTCGTACGGTGGCCGAAGGAGCCTCCGAAGAACAACTGCGCCGTGATGTCGATTTTTTGCTGCGGATGTGGACAGAGATCCAACGGAGAGAAGAAAGCGCCCAATCTCCCGAGCTTTTGCACTACGATCTTAACGTTGCTCTGCGATCGATCCGCGATCTTTGTAACGACGAAACCGAGCGCGTCTTGCTCGACAATCCCGAAGAGTTTTATCGCGTACGGCGCTTTTTGGACTCGTATATGCCCGAGGCACAGTTTGCTGTCGAACTGTACCAACGGCCCGATCCGATCTTTGACACCTTTGGGATCTCCCACGAGATATCTCGTGCGCTTGCACGCAAGGTCTGGCTGAAAAGTGGCGGGTACTTGGTGATCGATCAGGCCGAAGCCTTGACCGCGATCGATGTCAATACGGGCCGTTATGTCGGACGCCGCAATCTCCAAGATACGATCCTGCAAACCAACCTCGAAGCCGTCCAAGAGGTGGTGTATCAGCTTCGTTTGCGCAATATCGGCGGGTTGATCATCATCGACTTTATCGATATGGAACGTACGGAACATCGGGATCGAGTCTGTGCTGCGCTTGTTCAGGCGCTCAAAGCGGATCGTGCAAAAACCAACGTCTTAAAGATCTCGGAACTCGGCTTGGTGGAGATGACCCGAAAGCGCGTGCGTGAAAGTCTCGGTCGTACCTTGACGGAGCCTTGTTTTTATTGCAACGGAACGGGGATGCTCAAATCCAAAACCACGATCTGCTATGAGATCTTTCGCGAATTGATGCGGATGGCTGACGCCATGGAAGGCCGAACCATCCAAGTCAACGCTCATCCTGCGGTCGTCGAGCAGCTTTTTAGCCAAGAACGCGGCGTGGTGGACTGGTTAGAAAAACTCTTGAACCGCAAGATCTTGATCCGCCCACGGGAGTCTTTTCACGTCGAACGCTACGCCATCAACAGCTATTGATGGGAGGACTGGCTTGTTGGGCTTGTCTTGTGGGGGCTACTCCACCCCCGTAGGCCGATGGCCCCTTGACCCCGTGTTGGCGGAGTGAGTCGAGCTTTTTCACACCAGCGACTCCGCAGATTGAAATGCCGCGAACACGGGTTTTTCACGAAAAGGCAAAGGATGGATCGCTTGAAGAAGCTGTATTCGGTCGAAGAGGTCCGTCGTCTCGATCAACAAGCGATGGCGTACGGGATCGCGGGAATCGTTTTGATGGAGAACGCGGGTGGTGGGGCGGCGCGCTTGATTCACGAACATTTGCGAAAAAGCCCGATGCGTGGGGACGGCGAGATCTGTGTCATCGCGGGGCCGGGAAACAACGGGGGCGACGGTTACGTCATTGCTCGGCACTTGCACAACTGCGGTTACAAAGTCGAAGTGTATCTATGCGTTGCGGAGTCCTGTGTGCGGGGAGATGCGGCGATCAATCTGGCGATCTGGCAAAAGATGGGCGGCGTGGTTCATCCTTGTTTGGATGAGTCGGCCTTGGAACGAGCGGTGCCACGGTGGTCTCGTTGTGCGGTGTTGGTGGACGCGCTTCTTGGAACAGGGCTTTCGCGTCCTGTCGATGGATGGATGCTTCAACTCTTGGAGCGATTGAGCCTGATGGATGGGCCTTTTCGCGTTGCGGTGGATCTTCCTTCGGGAATGCACGCAGAGACAGGCCATCCGATGCCTGTGTGTTTTCGGGCGGATCTGACGATTACTTTTGCGATGCGCAAGGTGGGGTTGTGGATGCCCCATGCTGCGGCGTTTGTGGGGCAAGAAGTGTGTGTGGATATCGGCGCACCCAAAGAGCTGATCGATGCGGCTGTTGCGCGCTGCGAGGTCTTGGATGCTGAGATGTTGCGCGAGCGATGGCGCCCACGCGAGCAAAATACGCACAAAGGCAGCTATGGCCATGCCTTGGTGGTCGCGGGTTCACGGGGCAAATTGGGAGCTGCGCTGTTGGCCTGTCTTGCGGTGTTGCGCAGCGGGGCAGGGCTGTGTACGTTGGCGAGCGAACCCGCTGCGGTCGATGCGGCAGAAGGGCGGCTGTTGGAAGTCATGACAGAGCGCCTCGTGGCGTGGGAAGGGGCATTTGAAGGGGCGGAGGGAGCGGTCGAACTGGCCGAGGCGGGTCGGCGAGCGGTCGAACTGGCCGAGGCGCGGGATATCATGGTGATCGGGCCGGGCTTGGGGCAAACCGCTGCTGCGGGGAGTTTGCTTGGGGCGTTGCTTGGGGTTCAAAAGCCCGTCGTGATCGATGCGGATGGTTTGAATCTGTTGGTCGGGCGCATCGAGTGTTTGCGTTCGCGGCACGCTGCAACGATCTTGACGCCTCATCCCGGTGAGATGGCGAGGTTGTGCGGTCGTTCGACGCGAGAGATCCAAAGCGCACGATGGATACACGCAAAAGAACTTTCCGAACATAGCGGTGCGATCGTGGTTTTGAAGGGGGCAAGAACGTTGATCGCGACCCCAACAGGCGAAGTTTGGTTGAACCCAACAGGGCACGCGGGGATGGCTACCGCAGGCAGCGGAGATGTCTTGGCGGGGCTGATCGGTGGTCTGTTGGCCCAAGGCTACAAGGCCGAAGATGCCGCATGTTTGGGAGTGTTCTTGCATGGTTGGGCGGGTGATCTGTGGGCTGCGAGAGCCGCTGCTTCGGCTCTGATCGCTTCGGATCTTTTGGAGATGTGGCCGCAAGCGCTCGCAGCTTTCGAATTGTCGGTGAACTCAAAGGCTACAGCGCACCCGACAGGCCGGGCGGAGGGACAGAGATGAGCGAAACACATACCTGCTCGATCTTGACTCGCTCGCCTTCCGAAACGGCGGCTGTTGGGGAAGCTTTGGGGCGTTTGCTCCGAGGCGGTGAGGTCTTGGCGCTTGTCGGAGATCTTGGTGCGGGAAAGACCTGCTTTGTCCAAGGACTCGCGAGCGGATTGGAGATCCCCGAGGAGGCTTACGTGCGCAGCCCAACCTTTTCTTTGATCGAACAGTACGAAGGCCGCTTGCCTGTCTATCATCTCGACCTGTACCGGCTTTCGGATGTCGATGAATTGGAGAGCATCGGTTGGCGTGATTGTTTGGATGGTGAATCGGTGGTGGCCGTCGAATGGGCGGATCGATTGGAAGGCTATCTGCCTGTTGACTATCTCGCGATCCGTTTGGTTTCCAAAAGCCCAGAAGAACGCGAGATCCAGATCGCGGTTTATGGGCGATGCCCCGCGTGGTGGGGGGGTCTCACGGATGGAAGGGCGCGACATGAACAAGATTGAAAAAGTGCGCGCCTTGCTTCGTTTGGCTCATGATCAAGCTGGGCGGCCCGAAGGGGAATCTGCACGCCTCCATGCCCTCCAAATGATGGGCAAGTACGGCATCACCAAAGAAGAACTCGGCGAAGATGCTGCCCTTCTGATGCAATTGACGACGCTGGATGAACGCGCCAAAGCGCGCCCTCTCACACCCGACCTCTCCACCATGCGCATCGACAGTTTGCATACGGTTCCTTCGGAGCCTTGGAAACGAAACCTGATGTTTATCGTCGCGCAACATGTCGGATTAGAGATCCGTGTATCGAGCCACACCTTGATGCGTGCGGATAAACCTGTGGCTTACGAGCGTTGGAAGACTCTTTTTCAGCATCTCTGTGACAAGGTCACCCTTGCCTCCGAAAGACTCTCTCCATCCTACAGCAACCACTTCTGCACCGAAGCTGTTGCCGCCCTTCAAATGCGCATCCCCGCACTCAACGACACGCAGATCCAAGCCCTTCGCATCGACAGCACGGGCTACCAGCCCGGACGCCGCATCCACTTCTCCTCGTTTTGATCCCCATCACAGCGACTTGTTGAGGACTGCGTGTGCGTGACTCAGAACGCAAAGCCCAGTTTGACCGCCATCACAGCGACTTATGGGGCTATTTTTGCGCAGCGCTACCCCGCAACCTGCAAGGATGCGGACTCTTGCGCTGGAGTTTTGTTTTTGGCTAGAGTGGCGATCTCCAAACGCAGAGATGCGGAGGTGGAGGATCGTCTCGGATGGTTGGCTCTTTTGCGAGGAGTATGTAGATGCAAGTAAACAAGACGCAAGTTCGTCGGAAAATTCAGTGGACAGGATGGGGAGTGTTGTTGATCGCGTTGGGATGGGTGTTTGCGCTTCCGTTGCTTGCGGCTCGTGCGCAAACTTCGAGAACCACAAGCGTCCCACAAACAGTCCTCCGTGTCGCCCCCTTAAAACTCACACGCGAGCGCCCCAAAGGAACGCTGCGCATCTTAACGCTCAATCTCGCGCACGGTCGCAAGCGCTCGGTTCATCAGTATCTGCTCAGCAAGCCGACATTTGAAAGCAACCTCCGCGATATCGCTGCGGTGATCCGACGTGAACAACCCGATATCGCAGCCTTCCAAGAAGCCGATGCTCCGTCCAATTGGAGCGGTCGATTCCATCACGTCGATTATCTTGCCGAGCAGTCGGGGTATCCCTACAGCCTGCTTGGTGAACATGTCCAAAAGATGGGCTTGCGTTATGGAACAGGATTTATCTCGTTGATCCCGATGAAAAAGACGATATCGCACATCTTTAAGCCTTCCTTTCCCATGCCGGGAAAAGGCTTTGTGGTCGCGACCATCGAGTGGCCAGAGAGCCCAACGCTTAAGGTCGATCTGATCACGCTTCACCTTGATCCCCTACGCAATCACATGCAGCGCTCGCAACTTCAAGAGATCATCGATATCGTACGCACACGCAAAAACCCTGTGATCTTGACCGGCGACTTCAACAACGAATGGTTCAAGGAAAACTCGCCGTTGCGTTCTTTTGCAAAAGCTCTGAACTTAACGACGTATCAACCCTTCAATCCGTATCTTTACACGTTTCCTCGCTTCAAAAAGCGCTTTGATTGGGTCTTTGTACCCAAAGGCTTCGAATTTGCCTCGTTTCGCGTCTTTAAAGATGCCTTGTCCGATCACTACGGTATCGTGACGGATATCCGTGCCCCTGCCGCCTATTTCCCCGCGACGATTCCGACAAAGATATCCCCACCCCCCACTTCTCAGCCCGTTGCTCCCGCCTCTCAACCCGCCACAACATCCGCTCCGTAATCTTCGCCGATGTCTTTTGTGGGCTCTTATTTCGAGGGATTGTGGGGATCGCTTTGGGGAGGGAGGGGCAGAGCGGCGTCGGAAGTGGCGGATTTTTCGGAAGGTGAGGAGACTGCGTAAGGTGAGATCAGATGGCCGCGTTCTTCGGGATCGATCTCAACATCTTCGGTGGGATCGATGTGCGGCAATCCGCTGGTGGGAGTGGGGATATTGAGTCGGCTTTGGGGGGGAGCGAGGCTTTCTTCGTCCCAAGAATCGAGTTCGAGGGTCGCTTGCTCGGCAACTGGAAAGAAGCGCTGTCGGACTTCTTCGATGCTTTGGGATAGATCGGACGTGGGGAAGTCATCCAGAGCAGAGGCTCGCTCGTTGGAGAGGGAGAAGCTGACGGAGAGGGTGTCTAGATCCTCGTGTAGGCCCAAGGCGATTTCTTCGGTGATGGGGTCGGCCTCGTTGGTTTCGGCGTCGGGATCGCGGTAACGGATGACGATGATCGAGATGTTGTCGGTGGTGATATCTTGGCCGGCTTGGAGCAACGTCAAGGCTGCGTTGCGGGGCGTCGGTTTTTGGAGAGCGAATCGGAGGATGTCCAGACCGTGTTCTTCAAGAAGAGCGAGGATACCATCGGAAGCAAGGACAAAAGCATCGCCGCGTTGGATGCCTTCGAGGCGGAAGATATCGGGTTGCGCGGTGAGAAAGTTCTTTTTTTTCAGACGTGGGTGTCCAAACGCCCTTGCGACGGCGAGATCGTGTTTGTACACGACACCGCCAAAAACTTCGGTGTCATCGTCTTCTTTCCAATTGTGATCGACCGTGAGGGCTTTGGGGGAGGGATCACGGTCGTTGAGCCAGAAGGCTTGGCTATCACCCACGTGGGCGATGTAAAAAGCGCCTTCGATCTGAAGCAACGCGGTCATCGTGGCACCGCTGCTGAGTTCGCCGTGAAAAAAGTCCTCTCCAAGTACGGACAATGCACTTTCGGCTTCAGCGTTGCTTGCGAGCCAGTTTTGAAGGATGCGTTCGACATTGCGCCGCAAGCGCAAGCAGATCTCTTCGTCGGTGTGTTTCACGGCAGCACGAAGGATCTCGATCACTTCGGTGGTGTCGACAGGATCGTCTTCGGGGAGCGCATCGAGCGAACGGGCGACGTTCTCCGCAAAGATAGCGAGCACATCTTCGCTGCATCCTCCGAGGGGACCGTGTCCATCGCTGACAGCAAACAGTGCGCTCAAACGACCGGGACCTGCATGGATATAGGTGCTGTCTTGTTGTTCAAAACGAGGGCCGATATCGGCGAGTGCTGCGACTTCAAAGGATTCGTTGACGAGTTGTTTCAATGTACCCTGACGCCTCAAATCAAAGATCCGCTAAGGGGGCCCAAAACGGAGTGAGATGGCCATACGCATCGCGCAGCGAATCCGCTCCCAAAAACAGTCATAAACAACGATAGCGTGACCCTGTGTGGGGTGAAACGCGACCGATAGGATTGCGTGACTCCGAGATATCTCAGAATGCCAACAAAAAGGCAAGAATCCTTTTTGCGAGCGGTCGCGATCCTGCGTCGGTTTCGGCGGTGGTGGCGTGCGTGGTGTGCGCTTTGTCTGGCTTTTTGCTTGTTTCGCGGTGCGGTGGTATCTTGTGCTTCTTTACGATGGATGGGCATTGTTTGCAAAGAACGTCAATGTCTTGAAGGAGGCGGTATGTTCGAGAAGATCGTTGTCCCGTTTGTTGGGAGTTCGTTCGCGAGGAAAGGCGCTGCGCTGTTGTTGTTTTGTGTGGGGATGAGCAGCGCAAACGTCGGCTCTGCCGCGCCGTTGTTTTTCTGGAAAAAACAGCAAAAAACTCATCAGAGCTTGTCGCAGCGTTTCCCTGCGCCACGCGGAGCAAAGCGACCGATGCTGCGGCGTTATAGCTTTGCATGGTGGCTGCGCCGTTTGCCGCTTTTGCCGCCGAACGCGCCTGTGTTGTTGTTTAATGGGCAGCAAAAGCGCCGCCAAGACGTCCATGCTGCGGTGGTTGATCTCGATATCGGGAAGCGTGATCTCCAACAATGCGCGGATGCTGTGATGCGTTTGTGGGGGGAATACTTGTGGAGCCGAAAACTTGCGCATCAAGCAGACTTTCACTTTTTGAGCGGCGGACGAAACCCGTGGGCATGGTGGGCGCGTGGCGATCGGATCCGCGTGAACGGGGATACGGTGGTTTGGCGGCGACGGGTGGCGCGAAAAAATACTTCTTATGCGAACTACCAGCGGTATCTGCGTTTTGCGATGGCGTGGGCCAATACTTCGTCTTTGGTCCGCCAGTTGCGCAATATCCCCATCCAAGAGGCGCAGCCGGGCGATCTGTTGTTGCAGGGTTGGCGTGATGGCCGATACGGTCACGCCGTGTTGCTGCTCGATATCGCCAAAGATCAACAAGGCCGAACCTACTTTTTGCTCGGTCAAAGCTATATGCCTGCACAATCTTTCCACATCCTGCGCAATCCTGAAAACCCCGATACCGCTTGGTTCACGTTTCCACCACAAGGGAACATTCAAACCCCCGAATGGACCTTCACCACAAGTGACCTTTTCCGCTTGCCGCATACCCCCACCACCCAGCCCTGATCTTTCTGTTCCATTGCCGCAGGGCGAAAGCCGCAGAGGGCATGGCCTAGGCTTTGCAATCGGCCTGCTCCCCGCAGCAAAGGTGAGATCCGTTGTCAACACATATCCCCGAACTCGAACGGGTATTTTCTCTGCGCACGTTTCTTTTGCGCGATCTCCCGCGCCACAGAAAAAAAACGAAGGCAGAGCGCCAAGAAAGGAGTCTCTTTTTGAGTCCCATGTTGAGATTTTTAAAGCATATCCCGATGGATGGAATGAATGGAGGTGTTTCGTGAATCAGTGGCAGAAAACGCGGTGGCGCGTGCTTTTGGGAATGTTGATTGCGATCTTGCCGATGTCATGGGCTTCTTTTGGATTTGCCCAAACGGACGCAGATTATATCCCAGACAAATTGAAGGTCGAAAAGACTGCGAAGAAAGATGGTTGGTTTCCGAAATTAAAGGCAGGTTTGAACTTTTCGTTTGCGCAAAGTGACGGTGTGGTGGGGGTTCCTGACGGGACGACGCTGAGTTTGGGGCTGCAAGTACAAGGCTCGTTGTTGTTTGCGCATGGCGGCCACGAGTGGCGCAGCAGCATCAACGTGGTTCACACACAAACCAAGTTGCCGAACCTGAAGCCTTTTCTCAAAGCGGCGGATGCGTTGGATCTTGAGACGTTGTACTTGTATCGTTTTAAGGGATTGCCGTGGTTGGGGCTGTTTGCGGGTCTCAAGATGAATACGGCGTTGTTGGACGGATTTTTGGTGCGCGAAGAAAACACGGAGATCCGCGTGTTGGATCGGACAGGAGCCGAAGTTCGCCGCGCTCAAGCCCTTGCGCAGATCCCTTTTCAATTGACCAAACCATTTGCGCCTTTGTTGTTCAAACAATCGGTGGGAGTGGCCTTTAACCCCTACAGACAGCCGTTTTTGGACGTGGATATCAAAGTGGGCGGTGGGGCCGGTCAAGCATGGGTTCAAGGAGGGTTGCGCGCTGCCGATGATGCGGCAACAGCGACCACGTTTGAAGTGTCGCAGTTGTTTGATTATGTGCAGGCAGGTTTGGAGTTTCAGATCGTGTTGACGGGGACTTTGTTCAACAAGATTCTGACGTACTCGCTGCTTGGAGAAGTGATGCTACCGTTGGTGACCAGCGTCGATACGGGCAAGTCGCCCGTCGACTTGTTGAACGTCAAGGGGGTATTGCAACTTCAAATCAAAGTCGCCAAGTGGCTCTCCATCAATTACAACCTCAGCCTGATCCGAGCGCCGTTGATCCAACCTGATCTACAGGTGATCAACAACCTCGTTCTCAGCTTCACCATCAACATTCTTTAAGGAGCCCACACCATGCTTATCGTACAAAAGATGATGCGGCTCCTGTTTTTGTTGGGCGCTTCGTGGATGGTTTTCGGCACAACCGCTTTTGCACAAACAACCCCTACGAATAAGCCCGTCGTTCCGACGACGCAGCCCACGACCACAGCAGCCACCAAACCAACCACCACCGCAGCCACCAAACCGACCACCAAGCCCGCTGAGAAGAAGCCTGAAAAGCCCAAAGATGGCTGGTTTCCGAAGTTGTCTTTGGGAGTCAACATCTCGCTTTCGAGCAGCAACAACGTTCCGGGCGTCGAAAACGGGATCACCTTTAGTTTTGGCGGTGTTTTGGATGGTGGCTTGCTGATGCGTTTTGGCCGACACAAGTGGGAGTCAGCCCTCAAGATCATCCACACCCAAAGCAAAACGCCGCAGATCGAGCCGTTTATCAAGACCGCAGACAATCTCGATTTCAAAAGTTCTTACTCGTATCAATTTGTGGAAACGATCAACCTCGGGATTCGGGCGGGATTGACGCTGACAACGCAACTTTTCCCCGGAAATTATATCCCTGCGGCGGCGGCGGAGATCACGCTGCTGAACGTCGATAACACACAGATTCAACGCAGTTTGCAAAAGGAAGAAGCCTTTTCGCTGACGTCACCGTTCGCGCCGCTGACTTTCGGTCAGTCGGTGGGGTTGATCTCGGAGCCTTTTCGCAACAAGTTCACGCTGCTCACGTTTGAATTGAACCTCAGCGCCGAGCAAACATGGGCGGCTGGGTATGTGTTGCAAGACGACGCGGCAACCCCACGTCTTGAGTTCAAGCAGATTCGGGACTTTGTGCAGTTTGGTGGTGAGATGAAGCTCGGATTTGCTGGAAAGCTTGATACCTTCATCGATTATGCGTTCTTGATCAAGTTGATGATGCCCTTCTATACGAGCGTTCCGACCACACTCCAAGGATTTGATCTGTTGAACGCAGATGTGCAGTTCAAGGTCAACCTGAATCTGTCAAAATGGGCTGCCTTGAATTACATTTTCCGCGCACAACGCACACCGTTGTTGACCGAAAAATGGCAGGTCTCAAACAACCTTGTCTTGAGCTTTACCACCGATATCTTTTGATCTGGTTTTTGAGGAGAAGCGATGCGGGTAGGGGGTATCAGGGGGCGTTAGGGGGCGACGCAGATCTGACCGATGCCTGTTTGGTTGACGCAAGAAAGTCCTGTGGGGCAGTTGGCTGTACTGGTGCAAGGAATGACACAAAAGCCGCCTGTTCCCGAGCTGACGCAACGTGTCGCATTGCCCCCGAAGGGCGGGCAATTCGGGAAGAGTGGATCGCAATCGGCGGAGCAGAAACCGGAGGTGGAGTTGGCGTCTCGGCGCAAACACAATCCGCTATAATCGGAACGTCCGCCTGCGGTGCAAGCACTTTGTTGGAGGGAGCCGTTGCAGCAGCGTGTGGTGTCGATCACGCTGCCGGGATCGCAGATCGCGCCATAAGGAAGGATTCCGCCCTTGTCTACGGGCGCACAGACGCTGCCAAAGGTGCCGCCAAGAGAGGCGCAAGTGAAGTTCGTTCCGCAGGATGCGGTGGTGGTGCATTGTTTTCCGCAAACGGCTCCGCCCGATTGAAGGGGCAGACAGGTTCGTCCTGTTCCGCAGATCGTCGAAGGCGTGCAGCCCGACACGCTGCGCAAACAAGCCCCCACGATCGTGTTGCTGTCGAAGGAGATGCAGGTGAGTCCGGTCCCACAGACTTTGGCCACATCGTAGCGTGTCGGAGTATTGGCGATCGGGCCGCAAAGCTCGTCTTCTTTGGCGTCTCCATACACGCAAGCGCCGCCGCCCGACTGCATGGGTTCACAATTGCCTTTGCCGTTTGCACAAGGTTGTCCCGGGGTGGTGCAGCGTTCAAAACAATAAGCGGGGGTGTCTTGGGAAAGTTGTAAGCAGGTATCTGCTGCATCGCAGACGGGGTTGTTTCCGCCGCAAGCACCGTGGCGGGCAGCGGGCTGTTCTTTGGCGCACTTT
>CAUJFU010000142.1 GCA_963169055.1 Myxococcota bacterium | reverse complement strand
TTCAAAGCGGAATCCGAATTGTGTTAGGGGGTGGTTCTTTTCCGTGGTGCTCACTTCGTAGGATTCTCCCAAGGAGTTCGGAACGATTCGATGTGGGCTGACAAATCGATGCTTTCGGCGATCTCTATTCATGAACCGAAGCGCCGTTTGTTGTCAAGGTCGGATAAGATGGTTTGTCAAAGAACATGACAGAGAGTAGAGAAATTTTGATCTTTCTATAGGACAGGAGTGACGCAGTAGCCAACCCTCCCCGTGTTCGTGGTATTTCAAGCGACAGAGCCGTCTGTGAAAGAAACCTGTGTTCTCTTCGCCGATACGGGGTCAAGGGGACGCAGTTCCCTTGCGGGGCGTGGGGCAGCGCCCCATCAAACCAACGGCATCGTTTTGAAACATTGTAGAAGCAAGGGGTGATTTTTGCGGGATGATGGTGTGTGGGAGAGGTGGAAGACAGAAACGAAAAAAGGCCGCAACATCTGGTATGATGTGCGACCTTTTGAAGCTCCCCAACGCGGACTCGAACCACGGACCCGGTGATTAACAGTCACCTGCTCTACCAACTGAGCTATTGGGGATCGTTGGGGTTTGTATATAGCGAAGCGATCCAAGGCTGTCAACAACTTTTTGCGCAGGGAGGCGAGACGCAGAGAAAACATCGCGTTTCCGCTTGCGTTTTCCGAAGGCGAACGCACAATGTAGCACCACCGCGCAACCCCCCAAGCCCCTGCGCGGTTCACGGTCTATTTTCATCGAAAGAGGACAAGATGGACGCCTTAGAAGCCCTACGCACGCGCCGCACCACACAAAACTACCAACCGAGCGAGATCCCGCAGGATATCCTACTCGCGGCTCTTGAGACAGCACTCTACGCCCCGAACCATCGGCTAACCTACCCGTGGCGGTTTGTGATCGTTGGGCGCGAAACACGCTACCAACTGAAAGAACAAGCCAAACAAGCCAAGCTGCAAACACGCTCCACACCTGCAAGCCCAGAAGAAATCGCCAAGCTGGATCAACAACTCTCCGAAAAGCTGTTGTATCCCGCAGCATTGGTCGCGTTTTGTTGCGCACAAAGCAAAGATCCTGTGCGCCAGCGCGAAGATTACGCAACAGTAGCCTGCTCGATCCAAAACTTTAGCCTTGCGCTGCATGCGATGGGCTACGGCTCCAAATGGGGGACGGGCGATCTGACGACCGCAGCCACGACTTACCAACTGCTTGGGATCGAACGCGAACAACACGAGATCATCGGCTTTGTGTGGGTGGGACAATCGGAGGGGCCGATCCCTTCGCCCAAACGGCCCGCCCTCCAAGAAGTCTTACAGGTTCTTCCCTAACCAAGCGCGCTCACAACATCCAAACCAACGGCTCGACTCTGCTCAAAAAGCGAACCCGCACAGCGCAACCTCCGTAGCGCCCCCGAGATCCGTTCCCTGCTTCTTTGTTTGCTTTACCTTCGGAGGCTCCTGACCATGCGCGTGCTTTTGCTGACAGACACCCACAACGAACTGGCGATGATCAACGAACTCGCTTTCAGCGAGCGCATCGATGCTTGCATTCACTGCGGAGACTTCGGCTTTTACGATCAGGAAAGCCCTGATCGCCTCACCCAACGCGAGCTACAACTTCGTATTCGACATTCAGATCTTCCCCGAGATCTCCGTAAGAAGTCGTATGATATGGGCCGAGAACAAGCGCTCGAAGTGATCCGCACCCACAAGATGCTTGAAGGCTTTGTTCCGTATCTTTCGGGGCGCTCGCAATTTTCGGTGCCTGTTTATGCAGTATGGGGGAATCATGACGATCATCAAGTCATACGAAAACTGATCAACGGTACCTATCAAGTCCCCAATCTTCATCTTCTTCATGAAAACAATGCACCTTTTTTAGGAAAAACACAAATCGCTCTTTTAGGAGTCGGTGGTAATTTTTATCTTGAAGGAGACAAGCTGTTTGCATCGGAATATACGGGACACGGCGGAACGATCCGAGCTTCGTGGTTACAATACGCCCGATTGATCGAGCAATTCAAGCATCTTCAACAAACACAATCTCCGCGTGCAACGATCTTTGTGAGCCATGTTTCACCCGCCAAAAGCGAGGCGCGCTTGATCGAGCGGCTTTGTCTTGTGTTGGGGATCGATCTTTCGGTGAGTGGACACATGGACCCCCCGATCTGCCATGCCTACAGCCTGTTTGCAATCTGCGAACCGCAAGAAGTCGTTGGGCGTTCACAAGCAGCTTTCGAGGCGTTGTGTCGGCGGTGGGAGCAAGAGCGCGAGAGTTGCGGGCTGAACGCAAAACAGCAGGCATGGGTGGATGATTCGCTCAAGGTGCTTGATATCCCCAACATGGCCGAACCAGAGCGAGGAAAACGCGCACCTGTAGGTTCCATCGAAGATCATTACTACAAAACGCAATTTATCAATCTGGCGGACACACCCGAAGGGTGGGCGATCTTGGAGGTTGAAGCCGAGGCTCTCACGTTGCACACACGCTCGCGTTTTCCGCTGCGCTCGGTATAGCGTCAAGCCACGCAGAAGAGGCAAGATTCGCGCTCTTCTTACCCCTCACCCCATACGATATCCGAGAGAAGTGTGATCGGAAGGTAAGCGCGATTCGCTGTAGATGCCCTGTTATCGGGCAGCCACAGGGGGCTGCCCCTACATATTGCGATCACACCATGGGCGGATTTCGTATCACCCCTCTGCTTTCCTCTCACCTTGCGACGCTCGCAAAGCCTCACGGCAAGGCGAGAGGATGTCCGAAGGACAGGGGTGAGCGTCACACGGTATCGTGTCGCCTATCCCACCCAAACGCTTTTGACGTTCACAAAGGCCAAGATCCCTTCGCGACCGAGTTCGCGGCCAAAGCCCGAAGCTTTCGTTCCTCCGAAAGGTAGGCGAGGATCGGATTTGACCATTCCGTTGAAGAACACATTTCCAGCGTTTAAGCGACCGACCAGTCGACGTATTCGCGAGGTGTCTTGTGTCCACAGACTCGCTCCTAGCCCGTAGGGTGTCGCGTTGGCGAGGTATAGCATTTCTTCTTCATTTTCGAACGAATAAAGAGTGATCACAGGTCCAAAAAGTTCTTCTTGTGAAGCGGGGTGGTGTGGGTCCACTCCGCGCAAGATCATGGGAGGGAAAAAGAACCCGATTTGATCAGGGAGATCTCCTTCAAACAGCACCGATGCTCCGGCCTCTTTGAGCGCTTGTACTTGCGTCGCCAAGGTATCGCGTAGATCAGCCCGAGCCAACGGCCCGATCTGGGTTGTCGGATCACAAGCATTTCCCACACGCAAAGCAGCCATGCCCTCGCGCAAAGCATCGATACATGGGGTTTCGACGGATCGGTGAACCAAAAAGCGCTTGGCAGCGATGCAGCTTTGGCCGTTGTTGAGGCAGCGCGAGCGCACGCCGTGTTCTGCGGCCCGCGCAAGATCAGCATCTGGGAACACCACAAACGGGTCGCTGCCGCCGAGTTCCATCACCATCGGTTTGAGGGCTTCGCCGCCCACACGGGCCACGGCTTTTCCTGCGCGAGTGCTGCCTGTCAACGTCACAGCCGCGACACGGGGATCGGCGATCACTTCGGCGGCTTGTGCGTTGCTCAGGCGCAATTGTTGGAACACTCCCTCGGGAAATCCTGCGTCTTGTAGGAGAGAAACAATCTGCTCCGCAAGATAGGGCGTGTTGGGAGCGTGCTTGAGTAGTCCGACGTTTCCCGCCATCAAGGTGGGAGCCGCAAACCGAAAGACCTGCCAAAACGGGAAGTTCCACGGCATAATCGCCAACACCACACCAAGCGGCTCATACAACACAAACGCCTCAGAACCATCCGAAGTATGGGGGACTTCGCGCAGCATCTCTTCGGCTTTTTCTGCATAATAACGACAAACCCACGCGCATTTCTTGGCTTCGGCGATCCCCTCCGCAAGCGGCTTTCCCATCTCCAACGCCATCTCGTAAGCGTACGTCTCTGCGCGCTCTTCGAGCAACGCTGCACACCGAAGCATCGGCGCTGCACGCTGCGTAAAAGAAGCAGCGCGCCACGCAGAAAAAGCTGCAGCTCCCCGCGCCAAGGCTTGTTCGATCTCTGTTTGGCTTGCCAAGGCGTAAGAACGTAAAAGTTCTCCTGTGTTCGGGTTTCGACGTTCGTATCGCACCATCTGCTCCTGCTCTGTTTTGACCGCTGCTTACAACGCCTCTCACGCACAGGACGCTCGCAGCCGGTTGATGTTTTGGGCCGCTTGATGAAAGAATCAAGCCGTGTAAAGCGCAAGACGCCAACTCCGATCTTCGGTTGAACCCCACAGCATGGAGCCGATCACAAGTGACCCAACAAACGCACACACAGCCCACCCCGACAGACCCCCAAACGGCCCTGCGTGATATCCTCGCCTCGATCCGCCGTGTCGTCCTCACCCAAGGCGAAGGCGTCGAACTGACCGTCCTTGGCATCCTCAGCGGAGGACACGTCTTGCTCGAAGATGTCCCCGGGGTCGGCAAAACCACACTGGCCAAAACCCTCGCCAAGTCCCTCCATCTCGACTTTGCCCGCGTTCAATTTACCCCCGATCTCCTTCCTTCCGATATCCTCGGCTCCACGATCCTCAATCCCAAAGACAGCACCTTCCATTTCCACCAAGGCCCTGTCTTCCATCACCTCCTGCTTGCCGACGAGACCAACCGCGCCTCGCCGCGCACGCAATCCGCCCTTCTTGAGGCCATGAACGAACGGCAAGTGACGATCGACGGAACAACGCATCCCCTCCCCTCGCCGTTTTTCGTGATCGCCACCCAAAATCCTGTGGATCACCAAGGCACTTATCCTCTTCCCGAAGCACAACTCGACCGATTCATCGTGCGGATCAGCCTCGGCTATCCAAGCAAAGAAGACGAGATCAAGATCCTCTTTGATCGCCAAACCACCGATCCGCTCGATCATATCCAGCCTGTGATGGATCTTGAGACCTTGCGCGCTCTCCAACAACAAGTCCGTGATATCCGTGTGGAGCGCGATGTGGCCCTTTACCTTCACGCCATCGTCGAGGCCACACGGCAACACACCGAACTGGCCCTTGGAGCCAGTCCACGCGCCACACTCTCGTTTTTTCGCGCCATCCAAGCCCGTGCTTTCTTACAAGGTCGTTCCTATGCCAGCCCCGATGATATCCAAGCCCTCGCGGTTCCCGTACTCGCCCACCGTATCCGCCTCTCCAACCAAGCCCGCTATGGCGGCAAAACCACCGCCCACGTCCTCCAATCGATCTTGTCCACACAAAAGGTTCCCACATGAATCTTTCAAAACTCAACTACATCCTTATTCCAAAAAAGCCCGAAGAACTTGAGCGTCTTCGACGCGCTTGGTATGCGAAATATGCTTATGCGCTGGTTTACTTCTTTTTTATGTTTTCGACCGAGGGCCAATGGCTATTGATCGGATGGGTGATGTTGTCCGCGTTGAGTATCAATGTCGAATTCACCCAATACTATGTGATGTGGAGTGTGGTCACGGGGCTGCTTTTTGCGTCGTTGCTTTTGCGTCGGGGGCTGCTCTTGCATGGGGTGCAGCTTCGCTTTACAGGGCCGCCGCGTGTGACTATCGGCGAAGAAGTCCATCTGCTCGTCGAGATCCACAACCACGGCGAACAACCTCATCAAGCATTGCGCATCGAACGCCCCTTTCTGCCGTGGGATGGGCGTTATCTCAACCCACGCCCGTTTGTGGAGCATCTTGCTCTCGGCCAAAGCCAGATCTGCCCGGTCAAAGCGCGTTTTGTTGCGCGAGGCGAACACAATCTCGGTACAGCAAGTGTTCGCGCTCTCACGCCGCTAGGGTTTGGTCTGGGTCCGCCCGTCTACAGCGAACCGCTGCGCTTTCTGGTGATCCCGCGTATCGCGCACGTCACACACGTTCATGTGGATACGGTGATGCGCTACCAGCCGGGAGGGGTAGCGCTTGCCTCGATTACAGGAGAGTCGCGGGAGATTATTGGAGTTCGTCCGTATCGTCCCGGGGATCCAGTCCGAGATCTTCATGCAAAAACATGGGCGCGTATCGGGATGCCTGTCGTACGAGAGTACCAACAAGAGTATTTTACACGCATCGGGATCGTGATCGACACCGACGGCGGGGAAGCAGACGATCCGATCTTCGAGGCGATGCTCTCGCTTGCTGCGGGGATTACCGCCCAACTCAGTCGAGGAGAAGTGCTTTTGGATATCCTTGTGATCGGAGAGGATGTCCACCAACTCACGCTCGGACGAAGTCTGGGGTTTCTCGAACAAGCCCTCGACCTGCTCGCGTGTGTCGCCCCCAAACAAGGCTTCCAAGCCCAAACCCTCCAAGCCCAACTAACGGGGCACCTTGATCGCCTGTCTTGTATGCTGTTTCTCTCTCTACGATGGGATCCATCGCGTCAATATTTTACCGACTGGATCGAGCAACAAGGCACGCGTTGTCGCAAGATCCTTGTGGTGGGAGAGACGCCTCCCCCTGATGCGCAAGCCGCCGGTGCAACGCTTGTTCAAGCCAAAGAGATCCAGCAAAATCGGGAGATCGCTGTATGAAAAGGAGTCTCTGGCCGCTTCGGGCGGCCATCGCCATCGCGATCCTGTTGTATGCGCTGACCTTTCGGCAATGGACGGCGACTTACGCCCTGTTCGCCCTGCTTGGGCTAACGCTGCTTCCGTTCACCCTTGAGATCGACCGTATCGGTGAGATCATCCTTGGTCTTGTCGGGCTGGTTGCAGCATATATCCTGACTGTAAGCATCGGCCCTGCCCCCAAGCATCCGATCTCCGAAGGTTTTGCGCTGGTTCGTGCGTTTGCTTGTTTCTGGTCGCTCGCGTATGCCTGTTTGCGGGTACGCTTTCGTGACCCCTTTGGCGGTCATGCGAGTACCTTGTTTTTTCCGCTATTTGTGGTGGCGGCCTGCGGGGGCGATCACATTGGATATCTCTATCATGCCCTTGTGGCCGTATTTAGCATCGTATCGCTTTTGGCCTTGGCTGCACTTGATCCCTCTCGTCCTGCTCTCCCCAAGGCCACTTCGCGGCGCAAGCTGCTCCTTGTTGTCGCTTTTTTTACAGCAACGCTGGTCGCCACAGGCTTGACGCTCGCCATCCCCCCTGTACACCAGTGGATCACCCAACGCGTAAGCGATTCTTTCCTCAACCGCGCACAAACCGGCTTTAGTATGTATTTTCGTGTCGGATCTCTCTCGGAGATGCTACAGTCTGAGCGTGCTGTCTTACGCGTACATGGACGTTTCTCGGACACGCTTCGGTTGCGTGGCATCGTCTACAACCGCTACTTTAACAAGCACTGGAGTACATCGCGCACCCGTTCTCCCAAAGTCTATCGCCTGCCGACTCGGCCCCTCGCGTCTTCTCTCACCGTCGAGCGGATCGCAGGCGAACGTTATCGCTACTTTGCCCCGCTCGATATCGACCATCTCTCTACACCGAGCGGCCATGTCGATATGGACGAGATGGGCCTCTTGCGCCCACTCCAAAAAGAAATGCCCGAACGCCTAAGCTTTCAACTCACCAAGCAACGCAGTCCTGCCCTCGCACCGCCTGTCGGAGCCGATCTGCGCCTCTTCGAGGGTATAGAAAAACGCCTACAGCCGCTGGCCTTGGCATGGACGAAGGCGCAGTCTAGCTCTCTCGCCAAGATCAAAGCCCTTGTCCACAAGCTTCAATCCGAATACCGCTATTCTTTGTCCTTCAAGCGCCCACCACACCTCGAACCGATCGTCGACTTTCTCGAATACAACAAACAAGGACATTGCGAATACTTTGCATCGGCCTTGGCGCTACTCGCCCGAAGCATCGGCCTCCCTGCCCGTGTCATTGGTGGTTATCTTGTGTACGAATACAACGCCTTGGGCGGTTATTATATCGTACGCGAAAAAAACGCCCATGCTTGGGCTGAGATATGGCTCCCGAACAAGGGCTGGCAAACCTTTGATGCGACTCCAGCTTCGGGTCTACGCTCCCACAACCGCGATCGCTCGACGTTATTTGGCGGCACCATCGACATCCTGCGTGTTTGGCTCGACAAAGCCCAAGAATGGCTGCTCAGCCTCACCCTCACCCAAGTCCTCACGCTGATCTTTTCCTTCATCGCCCTCTGGATCGCGATCCGCGTACTGCGTCGGTTTCGCCAAAAAGCCCGATCATCTGGCGAATCAGGCCCACATTACCGCGATCCACTCGCCACTTACCAAGATCTCCTCCGCACACTCCATCCCACCCTACCCAAACAAGAACACGAAACCATCGAACATTACGCACGCCGTCTGCGCCGCGATGAATATCCCCCCCATGTCCATCAGGCCGCACAACTGCTTCTTGATTACGCAGCATTACGCTACGGCACCCTTGGCAGCGAAGAAGAACTTCAACAGCGCATCCAACAATGGCTCCAAGAACAACACATCTCTGCGCATACTCCGCCCTAAACTGCAATCCCCCAAAAAGCCCACTCACATACGCCAAAGGAAGCCCAAAGATGTCCCAGAAACCACACAACCATCCCCCCCGTCATACAGGGCCTTTCGTCGAACAATCTCCCCAACGCCATGACGATCCTCATCACGCCCCCCTTGAACAAACCGTCGAGCTGCAACTCGATGCAAACCACCCACTCCACGCACGCCGAAAAGCCCACCAGTCGCCCGCCGCACCAACAGACCAAGAAACCACCGTGTTGCTCTCCCGCCCCAACCTCTCCTCTCCTTCGAGTGAAGCCCTTCCTGCGGCCTCTTCAAGCGCCTCCCCTCTTCCCAAAGCCACCCCCGACGATACCAAGCCCCATCCCCTGCCTCACCGCGTTCAACCTCCACGCCATGCTTCGCCTTCCTCCGATGCTCTCCCCGCAGCTTCTTCGATCGCTTCCGTCCCCACACCCGCCCCTGCTTCTGCCTCCGCCGTTTCTTCCGCCTCTTCCGTTCCTTCCTCCACTGCTTCTGCTGCGAATTCGTCCGCTCTCGCCTCTTCGTCTACATCAAAAAAGAAGAGTATTTCTTCCTTTTTCACAAGAAAAGATGGACCGATGGAGATGTACTTATTGCTTGGCGGTGTGGGGATTCTTTTTTTACTGGTGTTTGTGTGGGCGTTTTTTATTTTTGTCTCGATGCGTTCCCCTTCCCGCCAAAAACCAAGCGATCCGCGCCCCACTCCCGCGCAGCAAACCCAGCCCGCCAAGCTCTCACCCGCCAAGACCTCGCCCTCGAAGTGACTTCTTCTCCAAAGACTCGGCGCATACGCACGGAACGAATCATACGATATCTGAAAGGAGTGTGAACGAAGGGTAGATGCGATCGCTGTAGACGCCCTGCTGTTGGGCAGCCACAGGGGGCTGCCCCTATATGTTTCAATCACACACCCTGCGGATTTCGGATCACCTCGAACAAAAAGAGCGACGGAGATGACAAGATGATCGATATACTTCCTTACTTGCCTTGGTTGTTCTCGTTACTTTCGTTTGGTGTTGCGATAGGCATCGGATGGTTTCAAGCCCGTAAGTATCGGCGCATCGAGCGTCAGCATCAAGAAGTCCTGCTCGCACACCAGCAAAAGCATGAGGCACAACTTGACGCATTCCGACGACAGCATACCGAAACACTGCTTGCGCAACAAGACGAACACCAAGCCATCTTGCGACGCCGAGAACGCGAGGCGGAAAAGCAGCGCGAACGAGCCGTTGTTCCGCTACTGTTGGCCTTGATCCCCGCACTTGATGCACTCGAACAAGCCCAACGAAGCACACACCAGCCCGACACATCACTGCACGATCTCGCCCAAGGAATCGAGATCTTGCAGCACACCTTCCTCCAAGCCCTCGCCCAGCAAGAGATCCACCCGATCCAGCCAACGAGCGGAGTCCTCTTCGATCCCGAAGAACATGAATCCATCGGACTGATCGACGCTCCCAACCTACCGCCCAGCAGCGTCGCACAAACCTTGCGCACAGGGTGGCGGCTGCGCGATACGTTGCTGCGGCCTGCGACCGTTCAAACCACCCCGCCCGCTGCTTCTTTCGTCCCTGCCGAACCTTCCTCAACAGCACAAGGAGATACACCAAACTAAGAACGCGAAAGCAAAGCGTTTGCGGGTGCAAGGTTCAAGACGAGGCCCAGCTTGAGTTGGGCCTCCCAAAGTCCGATCCCGTCCCGATAACGACGAAAAAGATCGATCGACTTTCCAAACAAACCGCGTGCGTCTTCAAAGGCTTCACGCTGCCAGAAAAGCTCACCAACCGCCATCAGATAACGGCCCAAGCGTATGCCATCCCCCGCCGCACGAAAGGCATCCCGCGCCTCGACAAGCTGCACTTCTGCTTCTTCGGACTCTCCCGACGCCCCAAGCAAGCGCGCCGTCGCCATCCGAATCTCCCCCACCAAGACGGGACTCATCGGTTTTGGCACTACCGCGATCGCTTGTTCGATCGCATTGCGCGAGAGATCATGCCGTTCCAGTCGACAATACACTTCTGCGAGCAACAAGCTCGACCACCACCGAACCGCCCATGAATCGGACTCTTTGAACGGCGACAACAACTGAAACACCATTCGCAAACGGCCCTGCCCAAGATGCCAACGCGCCATCTCCAACGCCGCCAACGCCGCTGCCCAAGGCGCCTCCAGTACGGAAAGCTGTTGGAGGCTTGTATTGAGCGCTGCGATGCCCTCTTCTTTGTTTGCCCCGATCGAGCGAATCAACGCCATCTGTCTGTACGGAGCAGAAAGCCCCATCGCATCGGCATTTGGGACGGTCTGCTCGGCTTCACGATGCGCCAACAAGTACGCACACAAGCGCACACGCTCCGACACTCCCGCTCCTGTACACACAGCCAACGCCGCCGCCCATGCAGGAACCCCAAGCTCCAAAAGCCCCCGAACCACCGCATCCTCTTCGATCACCCAAGAAGATCTCTGATTTTTTTCGGCAAGGTACAACCACAACTTTGTGGTAGCGGAACAGGCCGTAGACTCGCAAAAACGCAACGCCGCACGATGCCAACGCTCGCTTCGCCTTGCGAAGATCGGCGCAGCAAAACGCAAGCGGTCTTGGGCAAAAGCACCGTCTTGATCCAAGACCCCGCATCGACGAAGTTCTGCGCGCCTTCGGATATGATTCGCCCGAGACAGCCGTCCCATCGCCGCCATGTCCAGACGATCACCAAACACCAAGGCTTGGCCGAGATAATCTGCCGTCTGCCGCGACAAGCGTTGCCCCCATCTTTCGGCCACATCACGCGAAAACGCCCGATACTGCGATGTGTTCTTGTGTTGCACAAAAGGAGGTTCAACGCGCAATCGCTGCATCCCCGCATGAACGGTCTGCCCTTGTTTGGACAAAAACACAAAATGGATCGGTAGTTTGAGATAACCAAGGCACGCCATCCGCAAGAATTCGCCCCACAACGGGGCATCGAGATCAGCCCCCTCGATCCAAGCCACCGTTGGAGACGCTTGCAAGACTTCTCCAAAACGTAGAAACCACCGCGACAAACACACCGACGCGCCTAACCAAAGAGAGGGTATGTCGATCTCTTTGGATTGGATTGGCGGAGGTGTCACGCCATGATAAGCGCAAAGATGCACCAACGGAGCCAACGGAAACCACGGCTGCGGCGGTCGCAACACAACCAATGGAAGAGGCTGTGTTGCCATCCACCCCAACCAACGGACTTCAGCATCTTCCACAGAGGAAGACAGCGCGCTCACACGAGCGATTCCCTCGGAAAAAGGAGAGCGCAACGTGTGTAAGAGATCCTCTTGCCTCATCCCATCTCGCTCCATCCACCGCGATTGCTAGGGGCGCCCGTCAATACGGCTGCGGAGCTCGCTGCGAACGAGGTTTCGCACGCCATCCGATGCGAGGAAGTCATGGGGAAAGCCCAAGCTGATCGCGCTGACTTCGTCGAGACGTTGCAGATGCTCGGTTTGCAAAACCACCGAGGCCGAACCAAGGGAGTCTTCGATCTGCTCGACTTTGCGCGCCCCAACGATCGGGATGTAGCGATATCCCTGCGCTTGCACCCACGCATTCGCCACTTGCGCTGACGAAACGCCCAGTTCATCGGCCACAGCATCGACCACTCGTGCGATCGCCATATTTCGCTCGGAGGTCCGCCCTCTCGACGCATTGCCCGCTGCGCGCAACGAATCGCTCGGCGCTTCTGTGCGCGTGTATTTGCCCGTCAACACCCCCCCACCGAGCGGAGCCCACGCCACCACCGACATCCCAAAGTGCGCAGCCATCGGCAACAACTCGCGCTCAGGTGTGCGTTCCAACAAACTGTATTCGATCTGCAATCCCACAAACGAAGTCCAGCCGCGCAGATCAGCCAACGTATTGGACGCCGAAACCACCCAAGCAGGTGTATCGCTGACGCCGATGTACAGGACTTTTCCAGCACGGATCAGATCATCCAACCCACGCATCGTTTCTTCGTAGGGCGTGTAATCATCCCACGCATGCACCCACAACAAGTCGATGTAATCGGTCTGAAGGCGCTTGAGGCTATGCTCGACCGACAACACCATATTTTTTCGATGGTTTCCTGCGGTGTTTGGATCTTCGTGGTTCATCGCCAAGGTATACTTGGTCGCCACCACCATCCGATCGCGCTTTGCGCGCAGCCATTTGCCCACGATCTCTTCGGTCTCTCCGCCATGATACTTGTTGGCCGTATCCAAAAAGTTCCCACCCCGCGCTGCATACGCATCCAAAACTTGATGACTCGTTGCTTCATCGGCTCCAAAGCCCCACTGCTGGCCGAAACTCATCGTCCCCAAGCAGATCTCCGAGACACGCAGGCCCGTCTTTCCCAACAAACGATAACGCAGCATTCTCCGCTCCTTTGGTGCTACATGCAGCAACATCGCTGCTTTGCGCGATCTGATGTACCGATTTTGTCGCCTTGTGTCGAGACCCCTCCTTGCGTCGCTTCCGAGATCGCTGTATCTATGCTCGCCACAAGCACTCGGCTGGCTCGTCCTTGGGGTGACTTGTTGAACCAACCCGACCGTCTAGGGATATCCATGCAAGAATTACTCGCCCCGTTTCGCGGCCTTGATCGCAAAAGCACCACCGTTTTGTTGGCAGCACCCGTCTTGATGGTGCTTTCGATGTACCAAGGAAATCACGCCTTTTTTCTCAAGCACTACGCCCACCTCGTTGCCGACCCCGCTTATCGGCCTTGGGCCGCTTATGCTTACCAATTTGCCGCCTCCAACTTACTGTTTGTTGTGATCCCAATCGTCTTGATCAAGTTTGTGATCCGCGCTCCGCTTGGCGACTTTGGTTTCGGCCTTGGAGACTGGCGTTTTGGTCTAAAAGCCCTTGCCATCGTCACACCGATCGCCATCCCCTTGCTTTACCTTGGCTCCAACGATCCCGAACTCCTGCGCACCTACCCACTCGTCAAGATGGCCGCCAAAAACACCCAAACCTTCCTCCAATGGGCGCTCACTTATATGACCTTTTATATCGCTTGGGAGGCGATGTTTCGGGGCTTTTTGCAGTTTGGATTGCGCGAACGGCTTGGCGACTTTGGCTCGATCATGTTCCAAACGATGGCCTCCGTCTTGATGCACTACGACAAGCCCTTTGCCGAAACTTTTTCAGCGATCTTTGCAGGCATGGCTTGGGGTGCGATCGCCCTACGAACAAGGTCTTTTTGGTACGTGATGATCTTTCATTGGATCTTTGGCCTGTGCAACGACCTCTTTTCGATCCTACGGGCCTCTCCGTGAGCTCGCATCGCAATGTTATCGCTTGCCTCTCGAACAAAGGAAAAAATAGATGAAAACAATGGTCACAGGTGCGCATGGATTTATGGGGAGTAATCTGACGCGAGTGTTACGAGAAGAAGGATACGACGTTCGGGCTTGTGTACGTCCCGGCGGCAACTTTTCAACGCTCGAAGGGATCGACGCAGAACAATTTGAGGCGGATCTCACCGATCCATCGGCACTCGCAGCGGCGTGCAAAGGGATCGATGTGATCTTCCACCTTGCGAGCTGCACGCACGAATGGAACTGGTGGCCGGTGTACAAGCGGATCAACGTCGATGGAACCCGCGATCTGCTCGAAGGTGCGGTCGCCGCAGGCGTCAAGCGCATCGTCTATATGAGTTCTCTCGCGATCCACCACTTCCACGGCATCACCGACGGACACGAAGACACCCCACAAGACGGATTCTTGTTTGAAGGTTATGCGCGTTCAAAGATCGAAGCAGAACAGATCTTAAAAAGCTACCATGATGCAGGGAAGATCGAGGTCGTGATTATTCGCCCCGGCACCTTTCCTTACGGCCCCAACGATCAGACACATATCCGCGTTTTTGACACGATGTACCAAGGCGGATGGGCCTACGTCAACGGTGGGCGTGCGCTGGTCTCGACCGTGTACATCGACAATCTCGCACACGCGCTGATCCTTGCGGCCCAAAAGCCCGAAGCCGCAGGAAATGCTTATATCATCGCAGACGACTACCGCCTGACATGGCGTGCGTTTTCCGAAGCCTTTATCAAGGCTCTCGGTGGAAAACCCGTGCGACTCAGCGCGCCGCTTTGGTTGGTCTATCCGCTCGGATGGATGCTCGAAACCATCTACCGAACATTGCGGATCAAAAAACCACCGTTTGTCACACGTTATACCGTATCTCTTGCAGGCAAAGATTTTTACTTTCTTCCTGCACGCGCAGAGAAAGAACTCGGATACAAACCCAAGATATCGTGGGAAGAAGGCGTCCAGCGCACCGCGCAATGGTATCTTGAAAAACACGCCCAAAAGAAAAAGTGACGGTTCGACGGGCCTCACAAAAGTGATGGTTCGACGGGCCTCACAAAGAACTCCAACACTCCCTTCCACATCCATTGATTTGGAGAGACCGATGTCTCGGCTTGATACGATCTTTTTTTGGATCTGCACCATCTCCACGCTGTATCTGTTTGCAAGCATGTTGGCCGTTTTCCGACTGACACGCAGACGCAATACAGCGACACTTCCTGAGTCGCTTCCCGGGGTTTCGATTATGAAACCCCTCAAAGGTATCGACGATGATCTTGCCGAGAATATCCGTTCTTTTTGCGTTCAAGATTATCCCCGTTATGAACTCGTCTTTGCCGCTGCCGATCCCAACGATCCAGCCCGCGAAGTCGTCGAGCAGATCCAGCTCGAACATCCCGATCTGCCGTTGCGTTTCTTTGCCCAAGAACCCACACCAAGCCTCAACCCCAAAGTCGCCAACCTCGAAACGATCGCCAACCATGTGCGCTATGATCTGGTGTTAATTAGCGATTCCAACGTGCGTGTTCCCCCCAATTATCTCTCCGATCTGGTTCGCTCCTACCATCAAGAGGGCGTCGGGATTGCAACCAATATGGTCTGCGGGGACGGCGAAGAAACATGGTCTGCCGCCCTCGAAAATATGTTCCTCAACGGGATCATTCTCGGCGGTTTTGCGGTGGCCGCTGCCTTTGCAGGACACACCTATGTTCTTGGAAAGTCAGCATTGTTTCGGATGAAGCACTTTCTCCAATTGGGAGGGTTTTCTCCACTTCACAAAGTCATCGTGGAGGACGAGATATCGTCGAACTGGTTTCGGAAAGCGGGCTTTCGCATCGTGTATGGTACACGCCCGATCTACACGCATAATCGCCAATGGACTTTTGCGCAATTTCTGGAGCGCCATATCCGCTGGGCGCGGGTGCGTTTGCGTACAGCGACGGCGGCTTATTTGATCGAACCGTTGGCGGCTCCGCTTGGACCCGCGATCGTGTGGGTGGTGTTGTCGGGTGGATCGAGGGCTTCGCTGGTGGGTTGTGCGGTGGCTTGGCTGTTGGTTTGGCTGCGCGATCAAGCCCATGCGTATTGGATGGAACGCCCGTTTTTTCGGTGGTCTGTGTTCTTCCTTTTGCCGGTGTTTGCGGTGTTCCACTTCTTTTTGCTGGTGTTGTCGCCGTGGAGCAACCGCATCTCATGGCGCGGAAAAACCTACAAGATCGGACGGCACACAGAGATCCTTGACTGATCGAAGTGACGCGGTTGGGCTTGTTTTTGTGGGGTGTCACCCCACGCCCCACAAGGGAGCGCGGCTCCCTTGACCCCGTATTTGGCGGGGTGAACTTCCGTTTTTCAAACAAACAGCACTGCCGCATGATAGGGCGCGAACACGGTTTTTTGTGTACCGCACACAAACAACGCTCTTTTTTCAAGGGTATTGGGAAGTTTCATCGTTTTAAGGATTGCTTGTGGCGGAAGCTGTAGGGTATTGGGAAGCTTCAGCGTTTTAGGGATTGCTTGTGAGAGAAGGTTGGGGCGGAATCTGTAGGGCTTTGGTGTTCGGGAGTATAGGGATCGGTTGTAGCGGGGAGCGCGGTATAAGATTGGGGCGGAGGCTGTAGGGCTTTGGGGGTGGGAGCCTTGACCCATTTGGATTGACACATCCAATCCACGGTGCGTTGTGCGCCTTCTTCAAAGGGGACTTGTGGGACGTAGCCCAAGATCCGCCGAGCTTTTTCGCTCGAAAAAGTCCAATTGGGTTGAGAAAAATCGACGGCACGCCAAAAGTTAAACTCGAAGGGTTTGCGCAGGATCAGGCTCAAAAGATGCGTGAAGGTGGCTGCGACAAACAAGACAGGGATCGGAAAACGCAGCGGTTTGGCGCGTATGCCAAGCGCCTTTGTGACAGCTTGGCCGATCTCAGACCATGTGAGTCCCGAACAGCCCAAGACAAAGATCTCGCCGATGGCTTGGGGGTGTTCGGCAGCAAGCAACATCCCACGAACGAGATCATCCACATGGCAGAGATCCATCCGCGCTTCGGGCCGCAGCCAACCAAAGGTGGCGTAACGCCCTGCGTAAATACAAAGATTCAACAGGTCGATCCATTCGGTGGTTCGGGGTCCATAGATCGCCGTTGGGCGGATCACTGTGACGGGGATATCCGAGAACTCTTGTAGCGCGATCAACTCCGCTTCGCGTTTGCTGCGCGCATACGGCGTGATCGGGACGTGTTGCTCCTCATCGGCCAAAACTCCTGTGGGAGAAGGCCCGGAAACCGTTGCACTCGAAACCAACACAAAACGTCGGAGAGAAGGGGCATGTCGACACAGTTCTAACAATCGACGTGTCCCGCCTGCGTTGACGTGGAAAAAATGCTTGGGCGTCAAGCCGATGCGCGCCCCTGCAAGATGGAAGATCCATTCGCTTTGAGCGATCGCTTGCCGCAAGGCTTCGTTGGGTTGGGTGATATCGCAGTGCAACATTTTGACCTGCGGCCCTTCGAGCCACTCTGCGGATGTCTTTGGAAACAACACGCACGTCACTTCATCCCCACGCTCCACCAACGCTTGCACCAACGCGCTTCCAATAAAGCCGTTGGCTCCCGTCACCAATATCTGCATCCATACGTCTCCTTCACAGTTTCTTCTCAGCCTTCACTCATTCGAACGCAAGAGGTTTTTCGATTTGGGGGCCTTGACCCATTTGGCTTGACACATCCAATCCACGGTGCGCTGTGCGCCTTCTTCGAAAGGGACTTGCGGAGTGTAGCCCAAGATCCGCTGCGCCTTTTCGCTCGAAAAAGTCCAATTGGGCTGAGAAAAATCGACGGCACGCCAGAGATTGAACTCGAAGGGCTTGCGTAAGATCAAGCTGAGAAGATGGGTCAACGCAGCAGCGAGAAACAACAACGGGATCGGAAGGCGTAAGGGTTTGGCCGAAACACCGAGAGATCGGGCCACCGTTTGCCCCATCTCGGACCAAGAGCGATCGACGCCACCCAAAAGGAAGATCTCGCCGATAGATTGGGGATGTTCAGCAGCGAGCAACATTCCCCGAACAAGATCATCGACGTGGCACATATCCATCCGCGCCTCGGGCCGCAACCAACCAAAGATCGCATAACGCCCCCATCTTGCGCAAAGATTCAACATATCCACCCACTCGGTCGTGCGGGGTCCATAGATCGCTGTTGGGCGAACGACCGTCACGGGGATATCGGAAAAAGCTTCAAGCGCGATGCGTTCAGCCTCTCGCTTGCTTTGGGCATAGGGAGTGATCGGATGCTCCGTCATTTCATCCGCTGCTTGGCCTGTTGGAGACGGACCACACACCGTCGCACTCGATACCAACACAAAACGCCGAAGAGAAGGAGCCGAGGCTCGGCAGATCTCCAACAAGCGGCGCGTCCCTTCGGCATTGACGGAAAAAAAATGCTTGGGCGTCAGACCGATGCGCGCCCCCGCAAGATGAAAGATCCACTCACTTTGGGCGACGGCTTGCCGCAAGGCTTCGTTGGGTTGGGTGATATCGGAATGCAGCATCGTCGCGCTCGGGCCTTCGAGCCATGTTGCCGAAGTTCCCGGGAACAATACACACGTCACTTCATCCCCACGCTCCACCAACGCTTGCACCAACGCACTCCCAATAAAGCCGTTGGCTCCCGTCACCAAAACCCGCATCCACACGCCTCCACCGCAGCGGCCTTCCAATCAAAAAGGCAAAAAGCCGCATCGCTTTTTTAATCCATCCCGACACATCGCAACAACCGAACCGAACGAACAGACAGGGCGAAACGCGCCCACGCACTTTTCGCGCACCTCTTGACGGCCCCTCGGGATCTAAGCCATAAGCGCAGCATCGAAACGCTGCCGTCGGCCTGTTATTTCGCAAGCACCTTGCGCAAGATACGCCGCCCTGTCAAGCGCAAACCACTCAGACAACACCACCAGCCTTTTCTTGAGAAAACAGCAAAGATAGAACCGCCATGCAACAACCGATCAAACGCGACGATCTCTTACCCACCAAGGGAACGGCCACGCCCCTCCAAGAAATCCCCTCCAAGCGCACGCGGTTGCGCAGTTATAGCGGATTTCATCACACAGAAGCAGAGAGCCTTACACCATCGAGCGTCGAAGCCTTGGCCGCGATCTTTGCACAGGCACAACACCAAGGCCGTCGGATGAGTTTGCGCGCATCGGGCTTTTCACTCGACACCCAAGCACTCAATGACGATCTGAGCATCTCGCTCTTGGCCTTGCACCAAATCAAACAGATCGACACCGAACAAGGAACTTTGGTGGTCGAACCCGGGGCCTTGTGGGGTGATGTCGCAAAAGCGCTTTTGCCGACGGGATGGATGACCCCGATCATGCCCTCTAGTCCGATGATATCGGTGGGAGGAACACTTTCGAGCAATGGCGTTTCGCGGATGTCGCCGATTCATGGGCGAGAAGGCGAACATGTTCTACAGTTTCGCTTGTTGACGCCACGCGGAGAGATGCTGATTTGCAGCCGCCAACAAAATGCGGAGCTGTTTTACGCAGCCATCGGAGGATTCGGTTATTTTGGAGCGATCACCGAGATTACTTACAGGCTCCAACGCCTCGATCAACGCCGCAATGTTGAAACGCTGATCGATAAGTTCGATCAATACGATGATATCTTTGATCGGCTGCGTGACTGGACCCGATCTCCCGACGGATGGGACTCTGTTTCGGCTCCCTTGTTGTGCGGGCCCAACTACCAACGAGGGATGATCTTTCGCTCTCGTTACACCGACAAGCCGACAGGACCGCTGTATTTTCCGCATCGACAACACCACCCGCTGCGCGTTCCGACCGAGATGTTGATGCGCCGTTCGTGGTTTAGCCAACGCATCTGGCGGATGATCTACCGCTTCTTTGCCCCGCAAAACCAAACGTTTGTCGATCCCTTGCTTGGATACAGCTTTTTCTTTGACACCCAACGCAAGATGCGCCGATTCACCGAGTTTTTTGGCATCCCAAGCCCACTGATCCAACAAGGATTCGTCTTTGAAGGCGAAGGTGGGCGGGCATTTCTCAAAGAAGAAGCGGCCCCCCTGCTTCAAGCGCATCGGATCTGGCCGTTGTTGACCGATGCTTTGTACTTGCCTGCGGATGCGTTTTTGTTTTCGCCCAATTATCAACGCGCAGGATTTGCTGTCACGATGGCCTTTGTTGACTTGCGTGGAGATCGATTTGAGCGAACCCGCGCAGTCCTCGAACAATTGAGCGAACGCTGCCTTGCACGCGGAGGTCGCCTTTGGTTGACCAAAAATGCCTTTGCTTCGCCCGCTTGTTTGCGGGCGATGTTCGAGGCGACACGCTCGCCGATCCTGCGCCTCAAACAACAAGCAGACCCCCATCATCTGATCCGCAGCCCATTCGTCGAAAAGATCTTTGCCCACCCCACCCACGAAGGAGTTGATCATGCCCAAAGCTAAAACCAACAAACGCATCCTGATCACAGGTGCCAGCACAGGAATCGGTCGCAGTGCCACAGAGATCCTCGCACGCTCAGGAGACACCGTCTATGCTTGCGCTAGAAAAACAAGTGATCTGGAAGAGCTTGCCAAGATCCCCCATGTCATCCCCTTGCTGTTGGACGTCACCTCCCGCGAACAGATCCAAGCCGCCGTCCAAAAGCTCGAAGCCGAGGCGGGTTCCCTTGATGCGCTGGTCAACAACGCCGGGATATCCGTCAGTGGCCCGTTGATGGATATCCCCGAAGAAGAGATGCGCGCCCAGTTTGAAGTCAACGTCTTTGGGATCACCAACCTCACCCAAGCTCTTTTCCCGCTGCTTCACAAAGCCAAAGGCCGCGTCATCAACATCAGCTCGATCGCCGCCCGCCTTGTGACGCCGTTTCTTGGCCCCTACTGCATGAGCAAGTTTGCGCTCGAAGCCTACTCCGACGCCCTGCGCCGCGAACTCGGTCCCCTTGGGATGAAGGTCGTGATCGTCCAACCCGGCCCCACCAAAACCGCGATCTGGGGAAAAACCGACCCCAACACCGAGATTTATGCTGGCTCTGTCTTTGAAGAACGCGCAAAAAAAATCGGCAAAATGATGATCGAACGCGCAGACTCAAACGCGATTCCTGCCGAAGATGTGGGCTTTGTGATCTACGAAGCAATCCACGCCCCCCGCCCCAAAACCCGCTACCTGATCACCCCCGAAAAACTCCCCCAACTCCTGCTCTCCAAAATGCCTGACTCCGTGATCGATCTCGCTCTCTCTCAAGTCCTTGGCTGATCTCTTCTGCGCAGGTGTCGATTGTTCGATAAGTTTTGTGGGGTGATCTCTATATTGTGTAGGTGTCGATTGTTCGAAAAGTTTTGTGGGGCTTTGCCCCATACGCGCCTTGTTA
>CAUJFU010000141.1 GCA_963169055.1 Myxococcota bacterium | reverse complement strand
CGCAAGTAGTGGAGAGAGCGGGATCGTGGGGCTTTCGCCTTCTTGTATTTTTTTTTGAATCTCTTCGGGAAGTTCAGCGGGTCGGACTTTTCTGGCGCGTTTGTTGAGTTTTCTTCGGGGGAGGCGCAAGTTAGAAGAAGTGTTTGGAGCGGAAGGTTCGGGATTTTCAGCGGCGTCGAGTTTTTCGTAGCTGAGGGATTCGAGAGAAGGATCGAAGGCAACCTCTTCGTTGCCGCGTCGTCGAAGGATCTTCTTTGGATCGTTTTTTTTGTCGGTAGAGCTTGGTTTTTTATCCATGTGTATGTCCGTCATCAAGTATCAAAAGCATGTTTTTTCGTCGAATCAAAAAGGAATCAACGGAGGCAACGTGTTCTTTCTAAAGGAAAAGGTAAGGCTTTTCAGGCAAAGCTAAAGAGAGAAGCAAAGTAGAGAGAGAAGCAAACGCAAAACGTATTGCAGATCATGTAGAACGATAATAAAGGGTGTTTTGTTTTTTTCAAGGATTTTTTTCGTATTTTTTCCATCAAAGTGACTTGTGGACAAAAACCCCCGTGTTCGCAAACGTTCAAGCGAAAAAGAATCAGGAGTTGACAGGGAATAGAGGGTGTGTTAGCACACGCGACCGTTTGCCGAGATGTGCGCGATGCCAACAGAGAGAAGGCGAGATTGGAGCACAAAAGGCGCGAAGGAGAGACAAAAGATGAGTCGAGAAAAGGTTGTATTGGCTTACAGTGGTGGTTTGGACACCTCGTGTATTTTGAAGATCTTGCAACAGCGCGGCTATGATGTGATCGCTTACATCGCGGACGTGGGTCAAAAAGAAGACTTTGAGAGTTTAAAGTTGCGTGCGTTGGAGACAGGTGCCTCGAAGGTATATGTCGAAGACTTGCAAAGAGAGTTTGTGACGGATTTCATTTTCCCGGCGATTGCGGGAAATGCGGTGTATGAGGGGCGTTATCTGTTGGGGACATCGTTGGCGCGCCCGTTGATTGCGCGTCGCCAAGTGGAGATCGCGCTGAAAGAAAACGCAAAATATGTTTCTCATGGTTCGACGGGCAAAGGGAACGATCAAGTGCGTTTCGAGTTGGCGTACGCAGCGCTTGCTCCGCAGTTGAAGGTGATCGCTCCTTGGAAAGAGTCTTCTTTTTTGGAGCGGTTCAAAGGTCGCCAAGATTTGATCCGTTATGCCAAAGAGAACGCGATCCCCGTCGAAGCCACTGCAGAAAAGCCCTATAGCACAGACGAAAACTTGATGCACAAAAGCTATGAAGCTGGGATGCTCGAAGATCCGCTGTTGACGCCTCCCGATGATATCTATCGGCTGACACGTTCACCGCGCAATGCCCCTGAAGAAGGATGCCGATTGAAGGTGGAATTCAAAGATGCGTTGCCTGTTGCGGTGGTGAATTTGGATGACGGGACACGCAAAGAAGAACCTTGGGAGTTGTTTTCTTACCTCAACGATCTGGGCAGTCTTCATGGTGTCGGTCGGATCGATATCGTGGAGAACCGCTTTGTGGGGATCAAGTCGCGTGGAGTGTACGAAACGCCGGGCGGAACCATCTTGCACCACGCTTTGCGCGACCTCGAAGGCATCGCGATGGATCGCGAAGTGATGCGTCTGCGAAACAGCTTGGCCCCCAAGTTCGCAGAGCTGATCTACAACGGTTTTTGGTTTAGCCCAGAGATGGACTTTTTGCGTGCAGCGTTCACACAAGCAGAAAGTTTGATCGACGGCTATGTGAATCTTGAATTGTACAAAGGGAACGTGATGATCCGAGGCCGTTTCTCGCCGAGTTCGTTGTACAACCAAGAGTTGTCTTCGATGGACGTAGAGGGCGGCTACGATCAAAAAGATGCAGCGGGCTTTATCCAACTCAACGCGTTGCGTTTGCGCGCTCACAAAGTCATCGTTGGCGAATGAGTCCTCGCTTTTTGTTTTTTGCGGAGGGTTGTGGTAGCCTTTTTGTAGGTGTGGTGTGGTTTTGAAGAAAAAGCCACAGAAACAACGTGCAAGGAGGCGAGATGCTGCGATGGAAACAACCAAACGGCAAGCAAACAAACGCAAAAACAACATGGCCCCCGTCCATTTCGTGGGGAGTGGTCGGTTTTTTTGGATTGATACTTGTAGCCTCGATCATCGAGATCGGATGCACACAACAGCGCACCCTTACACGACAGACTTCTTCCTCCATCCGCCCACCGATTCACGTCCTTCCGCCGCTCCTTGATGATCTTGGCGAACATCCGCCTTTTCTGGAAGCGCCCCCTGCGGCCTTGGTTCCTCCAGCGTTGCGACCACGGCTGTATGATGGGCCGGGAGCAGAGCAATTACCTCCGCAGATCCGATCTTGGATGCCGTTGCAGGCATGGGAAGCAGCGCTGCCGGTGGTATCTTCTCCGCCGTTGGGAGGATGTAGACAACGGATCGTGCGCATGGCTCGGCGAGATCGAGGGCGTTTGCGGGTGCGTTGTACAAGTGCAGCACAGAGTGTTTCGTACCGCAGCGATTGTGCGGGTTGGTTGCGTTGTGTGTTTTCGCGGTTTGGGATCGACGCGTTCACATCTTCGGGGTATCGGGGTTCAAGCGGCACGTTTGCGCTTTTCCACTTTTTCCAAAAATACGGGTACATTCACCGAGGCGAACCCAAGCAAGGCGACGTTGTGTTTTGGCATGCGACGGTGGATCGAAATCGCAATCGAAATCTGGAAGACGATCCACTGACGCACGTTGGGATCGTGGATGGATTGGATGCGGATGGTCGGGTAAGCATACTTCATACGGGGTACAGCCCACGCCCCACAGTTCACGAGATCTTTATGTACCGCGCCGAGCCATCGCTTTATAAGCGGATGGATGGGGGAAAACAACGCACATTCAATTCGTATCTTGTGAGCCAATTGAGAAAGCCAAGCCGCCGTTATTCAAAACGTTGGCGTCACACGACAGGCGAGCTTTTTGCGGGGTATGGGACGTTGCGGGTGTGTCCGGATCAGCTTCCGCGTGAGTGAAGTGGCTCAGAAGTGGCCGACGAGGGCGAGTCCTGCACGCGGGTTTCCGCGTTCATCGATATCTCCCCAAGGGACGAGAGCAACAGGCTTTGGGATCTCTTTGGGTTTGTTCATGCGGCGGTGGATCTGGATGATGAGTTGGACAACGGACACCAAAAAGCCGATACCGCTTGCGATCAAACTGGCCCAAAACAGCGCTTGGATCATGGGATCTTGGACCTGAGAGAGCATCTGCGACATGATCACGGCGTTGTATACGGTTCCAGCACCATTCAGCAGCACACCTGCGATTTGCCATCCGAGTGGATCGGCTCCGACTTGGCGGGCAATGGTCTCACCGATGCCGACGACAAGGGAACCCGCCAACAACCCGATGGTAAAATACAGATAAGTCTGATCGAACGCAGGCATGGGGCTTTGAGGAGGTGTTGGGACGGTTTGCGCTTGATGCGAGGTTCCGAGAGATCCGTGATAAGCGAGCGTCAAACGGGGGATCTCGGTTTTGGAGTGGAGGGCGAAGGTTGAATGGGTGGTGGGGATGGGAAAAGAAAAGGAAGGTTTGGCGTGCGCGGCAAGAGCGCTGTATCCGACCAACCAACCGACACAAAAAACAAAGAGGCGACGACACATGCGATGGGTCTCCTTTGTGAGCAAGGGAGCCACCAAAAGACGGTGGATGTAGGGAAAAAGCTGTTTAGAAGCAACAAGTGTACCGCCAAAACGACCGAACCAACGGGCCGATCAACACAGCGCAGATTCGTGTTGGTTCGCGTTCGCCCCAAGCGGAAAGAGGGTTTTAACCTACGTATTTTCTAAGAAAAAGACAAGGATGCGCGAGGCCAAGAGAGAAGAAGTGCGGCGTTTGCGATAGCGCCCGAAGTGAGGTCAAGAGAGCAGAGGCGTTGTTCGATAGCGCCCGAGTGAGGGCAAGAGAGCAGAGGCGTTGTTCGATCACGCCCGAAGTGAGAGGGAAAAGGATCTGTGTGAACAGAATGGATGTGAAGAGGTGGGGAAGCGAGGGATGCTTGATCACTTGTGTTGGACAGACCGCAGCAGCGCGGAGAAACCATCGCGTGCCTGTTGGATCGAAGCGTCTGGCCCAACGCACTTGAAAAAGACAGGGCCTTCGGGGGCTTCGACGATCGCCCCGAGCATCCGTTGATTTGGCTGAGGCGAAGCGGACGCCATCGGCCCCATGCCATCGGAATAAGGCCCGGCGATCTCGACAGTGTGTACAGAAAGCCCGTTGTATAGGGACTTTTCGATTTTTTTGGTACGTTGCGTTGCGGAGTCTTTGGCGAATTGCCCAGCCCATCGGTCGAGATTGGCTTGGATGCTTCCACCTTGACCACGCCCAAAATAAAACAGCGCGCAAGTGGCGGTCCCTGCGGCGTGGTTGGGCAAGAAATAGGTCGCACGGCGCATGGGGCT
>CAUJFU010000140.1 GCA_963169055.1 Myxococcota bacterium | reverse complement strand
CCGCGTCAGCGTGACAGCGTGTTGCGGCTTTTCGTTGCTAAAAGCATCCTTGTCGTCCTCTCCAGCACCCATCCAAAAAGTCCCCGCAGTAATCCAACGCATCCGCATCCCCGCTACAGACGCGACTTCTCGCACTTCTCCCGCCAGATGGCCTTCTTCCCGCACATATCTCGACCAGTCTCCCACCAACCCCTCAAACCCTGTGACATCGCCCTTTCGATGTTTCTCCCACCATCCATACAACGGACGACGCAGCGATTCTCCCCATCCCTTCGTATGTTGCGCCACATAACCCACCAACATCTCTCGCTCCGGTGCCTCCAACCCCTCCAATATCCGGCATATCCCCAACCACCCCACCTCGCTCTCTCCCTTCACCAACCAACCTCGATTCTCCGCCAATCCGCCGCTCATACAAACCTCCTTCTCTCTATTTCTTCCACCACACGCAACCTCTCTCATTCCAAGACGTCTTCTCGCGGGTGCCATCCGCGCCGACCAGAGACGCCTTCTTCACCACCCAAGAGGACGCAGACACCCCAGAGGCGGCAACGACTGTGTCGATTGAGTCGGCGCAAACACGGCTTTGTTGGGGAACTGCGTGGGTGTTAGAAAGGAAAGAGTGGGAACAGGACAGGGTAGGAAGAAGGGCGGAAGAGATCAGGGGGGGAGTTATTTCTTCTTTTCGTACACGGTGACGTTGGCGAAGCCCGAGAGGAATTCGGTCAAACGATCCATGTTTTTGTCGTTAAACTCAAGGATATCGTCCATTGTGGTGGAGCCTTGGAGTTTGACGGGGCGGAGGCTGGCGCTGCAATCTGCGTTGACGGGATCATCAAAGCCAGAGGGGACCGCAGGAAGAACAACGCTCGCCGTAGCCGAAGGATACACGATGATCCAGCGGCCTTTGTCGTTGGAAAGGTCGATCTGGTTGAACGAGGATCCTTCGGTGGCGGCGCTGGAGAGCGTACGGGTCGCGGGATCAAACTTCGCGGTGGTGGGAAGTTTGGTGAACGCGCTAACGGTCAGACTGGTGGGCGCTTTGTCGAAGAATTGGAGATCGCCTGAGATCAACAAGGGGGGTTTGGGTTCACCAAGCGGCAAGGTCAAGGCAAGTGTCAAGGTGACGAAGCGGCCTGTGCGCAAAACGCCCGAGGGTTCGGCATGACGGAGTTTGAGGGCCTTTCCGTCTTCGGCTTTCCCGATGGCGATACCGAGCGGAGCAAGGCCATAACCCGGGAGCAACACGCCAAGCAAGCTGATGGCATAGAATTCAGCGGGCTTGCCATTGAAATCAAACTTGGGATAAGCGCCTGCGGTGACGGAGAAGTTTTTGTCGAGTTTTTTGTCTACGGTCAGATCGTTTGCGGTGAACTTGCTGAAGTCGGGGATCAGGTCGTCGGTTTTGCCGTTTTTGTTTTTGTCGTCGGTGTCGGGGACTTTGGCGAACACTTCAACGCTGATGCCTGTTTTGAAGCCGAGCGCCATTTTTTCAAAGAGGGGTTCGATCGCGACGAGGATCTTGCCGATGTCAACGCCTTCGCCGCCGGTCACTTGGGAGATCAAGGGGGTGACATCGCTGACTTTGAGTTTGGCGGCAAGGGCGAATGCAAGGCGATCTTTGCCGGGGTCGCTTTGGGTTTGGAATTCGGGCTTTCCACCGCCAAGGGCTTCGAGAACGACGCCGCTTGGGACAGAGAATTTTTGACCAAAGACATCGACTTCAAAGCTTTCACCAAGCAGCGTGTCGAGGTTCAAGCCAAGGATATCCGAAGAGATCGAGAAGCTGGTGAAACCAACAGCGACGTTGTAAGACGCCCAATCGTCTTCGGGAATGCCCATGATTCCGCGATACACATCAAAGTTGACTTTGCCTTTGATGCCGCCAGCTTTGGAGTTGTCGGGTTTTTTGACGAGTTGGACAAGCAGATCGTTTTTGTTCACGCCAAAAGCCGAGAAGAACGCATAGTTTTTGTGGAAGACGTGGACGGTGGCAGGAAGGGTTGCGGAATCAACGGTGGCTGCGCCTTGTGCATCGGAGGTGGCTTCTGCGGTACCGACCATGACTTTTGCGCCGTCGACAAACTTGCTGTCGGAGTCGATCAAGATCACGCGGAGTTTTCCGGCTTCAACAGCGGCAAAGTTGCGGAGCTTGACGGGGGCCGAGGTTTTGCCTTGGATTTCTGCGGTGATATCGGTTTCGCCGTCTTTGGAACCACCCGTTGCAACGCCTTTTGCGTCGACAGCGGCGACGTCGGTCGCGGAAGATTTCCAAGTGAAGGTGAAGTCGCCTGCGAGGCGAGCGCCCGACTTGTTCAAAGCAACGGCTTCAAACTTGCGGGTTTGGCCAGAGCGGACGACCCCGGGGGGCGTGACGATCAAGACGCTGGCAACGGACACGTCGATCACCGAGCAGTATTTCTTGCCGTCGGCTTTGGCTTCGCAGTCTTGGCCGGGAGGACATTCGGTGTTGTCTTTGCAGTTGTCCCCTGCGGCTTCGCAGCGATAGTCGATGCACTTTTTCTTGTCGCCAGTGGTGCATTGTGCATCGGTGGTGCATTCGGGTTTGGTACACTTTCCACCTTTGCACAAGAGACCTTGGACGCACTCTTTGGTTTCTGCGCAAGCACCGCCTTCTGCGACAGGGTCTTTTTCTGTTCCGCCGTCTGTAGTGGTTTGCTCGGTGGCTTTTTCATTGTTGGTGGCAGGGGGGGGACAGCCTGTGGTCACAAGAGACAGGCCAGACACAAAAAACAGAGCCAGAAACAGGGGGATGAAGCGGCCCAACCGCGACATACTTTGCTGACGATCCATCAAGATCTCCTCCTTCACAAAAAAAGTGTGCTGACTGCAAGGTGTACGCTGTGTTGGGTTCGGGCGTCAAGAAGCGTTCTTTGCGCCTTTTCCACCACAAGCGGCGTGCCTTCTTGTCGTAGCACATCCCGCATACTTTCAACGAAACGCTGCCAACAGCTTTCGTGCATCGTGCTAGACTCACCCACGCAAGCGTCGGTCTCCGCCGAAGAAAACGGACGAAAAGGATCCACAAACAAAGCCTTCTCTTGGCAGGATGCACCTAGCGCCGCACAGGTTACAAAAATTTCACACACAAAGCAAGTTAAACGAACACACGTAAGATTTCAGGAGGACGTAGGAGGCGGATAGACGGAGGGCTGCGCAGGTCTCAAGAGGCGATGGATGGCGGCTGTGCGAGGGGGGAGGTCGAAGAGGTCGCAGCAGAGGGCGCAGGGAGATCGTCGGGCAGGGTCGCGTGACGCAAGAGAACCATCCGATAGATCACAGGGATCACGACAAGGGTCAGCAGGGTAGAGACCGTCAGCCCCGCCATGATGGTAATCGCCATCGGACGGCGAAGTTCGGCTCCTTCGCCAAGTCCCAAGGCCAGCGGCAACAGCCCAAGGACGGTGGTCAGCGTGGTCATCAAGATCGGGCGCAAGCGCAAAGCACAGGCGCGTTGGATCGCTTCGATCCCCGAAACACCGCGCTCTTTGAGCTTTTCGATGGCATCGACCAGCACGATCGCATTGTTGACGACGATCCCCGCCAAGATGATCAAACCGATCAAAACCATCACGGAGATCGGCATCTTGAGCCAGACCAAACAAAAGACCACCCCGATAAAGGCCAATGGGATCGAAAACAAGATGATCAGCGGCGAGACAAACGATTCAAACTGGCTCGCCATCACGAGGTACACCAAAAAGATCGAGAGCAAAAGCGCGTACATCAGGGCATTGATCGACCGCTGCATCTCTTCGGACTGTCCGCTCAAACCCGCTGTAAAACCGACAGGCATCTTGATCTGAGCGAGGCTATGTTCGATCGCATTGGAAGCTTGCCCTAGCGTTGCAGCGGCCAGATCGGCCCAGATCAACACAGCGCGTTGGTTTCCGACCCGCAAGATCTCGGAAGGGCCTTCGGAGACCTTGATGGTGGCGACTTGGCGCAAAGGGATCGGTTTGTTGTCTGCGCTGTGGATGGTGAGGTTGAGTAGTGCGTTGATGTTATCGAGTTGTTTTCGACGGACCCGCACAAGCACATCCAACCGCTTTTCACGCTGCCGAAACCGCGTCGCGACGGAGCCATACACTTTGTCACGGACGGCCTGTGCGACTTGTTGAACGCTCAAGCCATAACGAAACAACCGTTCGCGATCATAGAGCACTTGGATCTCGGGTAGCCCAGAGATCGAACTGGAACGAACATCTCGTAGGGATGGGATATTTTGCAGCGATTGCAGCGCTTGTTGCGAGACGTTGCGTAGATCCAACAGGCGCTCTCCTTTGATCTCGACTTCGATCGGGGTACGCAAACTGAACAGAGACGGGTACACCACCTTCATCTTGAGGCCGGGTTCTTGGGCCAAACGCACGCGGATCGCTTCGAGTACTTGTTTCTCCTGTGTTTCGATCTCTTCGGCTTTTTTCAATTTGACATTGACTGTCGCGCTGTGTTCGCCCTTTTCGGCGTTTTGCACCTCGGTTTTTTCTACACCGATCGCTGAAGACAGGCTCAAGATCCCCGGGATCTCCGCGATCGTCGCCTCCATCTCCTTGATCCGATCCGCCGTTTGCAACAGCGGCGTCCCCACAGGAAGCGCCATCTCAAGGGCAAATTCGCCTTGATGCACTTTGGGCATAAACTCCCGCTCCAACAGCGGCAACATCAGATAAGACGCCGCCCCCAACAGCGTCGAGATCAACAACACCATCGTCCCTTGCCGCAGTGATAGCCCCAACATACGCGGATAAGACCACTGCAAAAAATCCAAAAACCGATCCATGCCCCACGCGATCGGCCACCAAATCGCCCACGCCACCACCGACAAAGCCTGTACACCTACACGGACGGCCAAGATCAACACCACAGAAAGCCCCCGCCATACCCACCCAAGTAGCTCCAACGCCGTCTGCGCTACAAACCGAAACAACAGATAAGCCACAAACGGCAACGCCAACAACACCACAAACAACCGCCCCAAAAGCCCTGCCTGCTTCCATCGCAACACGCCCCACCCAAGGGCCTCTCGCAACTGGCTCCAAGCGAACCATCTGCTTTTGCGGGATTGTTCTGTCCCCTCTTCGGGCGCTTGTTCTTGCTGCGTCGGCCACGATAAGGCCGAAAGCATCGGGATAAAAAACAAGGAGACGATCAAAGAAGCCATCAAACTGATCACCACCGTCAACGCCATATCCCGCAACAATTCACCCGCCATCCCTTGCACAAACACGATCGGAAAAAACACCGCCACCGTAGTCAACGTACTGGCCGTCACAGCCCCACCCACTTCTGCCACACCCAAGACAGCGGAATCCTCGAAGGATGCGCCTTCTTCACGAAAGCGCATAATGCTCTCCAACACAACGATCGAGTTATCCACCAACATCCCGATCCCAAGGGCCAAACCACCCAGAGACATGATATTCAGCGACACACCGCTCAGATACAGCCCTCCAAACGTCGCCACCACCGAGAGCGGGATCGAAAGGCCCACGATCACCGTCCCCCACAAGTGCCGCAAAAACAACATCAACACAAAGACCGCGATCACGCCTCCCATCAACGCTGACATCAACACCTCGTTCACAGCGTCACGAATAAAGATCGCTTGATCTTGCAATACCCGCAGATTCATCTCGCTTGGCAGGGTGTACATCAGAAAGTTGGTCAGTTCTTTGTGACGGCGACGCTCTGCTCGCTCCGCACGCATCTTGGCCCATCGACCGCCCTTTTTGCCGCCTTTCTTCCACCCCTTTTTGTCGCCTTTCTTCCGCTCTTTTTTGCCCTCTCCGTTGCGCCCCTTTTTGCCGCTCCTTGAGAAAGCTTTGGCACTTGTCCCACCGACGCTTCCGCCCTGATCGATGCGCTCTGCATAAGCGCGTTGTTCATCAGTTCCAAAGATCCGCTCTTGCACACGCTTCGACACGTCGACGATGTTGGCTCCTGCTTCACGAAATATCGACAGCTCGACGCCGATCTGCCCATCCATCCGCGTGATCACTTCTTGTTCTTTCGAGTGAAAGCGCAGACGTGCGATATCGTGCAAGCGCACAGGTCGGCCATCGCGTTCTTCGATCAGCAAACGCCCCATCTCTTCGAGGTTTTGGAACTCGTTCAGCGTGCGCACCCAGTAGTTGGTTGCGCCTTCTTGAAGACGACCGCCCGCGATATTGATATTCTCTTCTCGCAAACGCTGGATCACCCGCTGGATCGTCAGCCCCAGCGCGCTGATCTTTTTCTCGTTGAGTGCCACCTCGATCTCGCGTTCCAATCCCCCACGAATCTTGACCGCAGCCACGCCCGACAAGGTCTCTAAGGCGGGTCGCAGCTCGTCTTCGGCATACAAGCGCAAACGAAACAGATCTGTTTGCCCCGCCAAGCCAAGGCGCATCATCGGATCAAGGTTGGGATCGTAGCGCAACAAGATCGGTCGCTTCGATTCTTGCGGAAGCCTCAGCAGATCGAGCTTTTCACGGACTTCTTGCATCGCAAGATCCATCGAGGCTTTCCAATCAAACTCGATCACCACCTCGGACATTCCTGCTCTTGAGCGGCTCGTCAAACGGATCAGATGGCTTACCGTTCCCAAGATCTCCTCGATCGGGCGACTGAGTTCGAGCTCGACTTCTTCGGGGCTACTGCCGGGATACTCGGTGCGGATCGTCAGCCGAGGATAACTCATCTGCGGCATGAGATTGAGCGGAAGTTCGCGATACGCAATGATACCAAAGACCACTACGCCCAAAACGATCATCGTGATCGCAACAGGGCGCTCCACTGTCAACCGATACATCCCAAACCTCCGCTCTAGCCGAGCTGAACGACGGCTCGCAAGCCGTTCAAAAAACACGCGACCATTCGTCCCAATCTGCGCTCTAGCCGAGCTGAACGACGGCTCGCAAGCCGCTCGACAAAAGCGCGGCCATCCGTCCCAACCTCCGCCCTAGTCGAGCTTGACGACGCGTACAAGATTGCCTTTTTGGAGATCTTCTTGTCCGAGCGTCACGACGCGATCCCCTTCGCGAAGCCCCCCCACAACCTCGACCGCACGCTCGTTTTCGAGCCCCTTGTCGAAAGTCACCTTCTCAACACGGCAACCCAATCCTGCTTCGCCGCGCTGCCCTTTGTTCTTCCCCCAACGCTTGCCTCCTCGATCGGCCTTCCATCGCCGCGTACGGTCTTTGCCTGCTTCGCCGCGCTGCCCTTTTTTCTTTCCCCAACGCTCGCGCATCTTGGCCCGTTCTTCGGGCGTCATCGACGCGAGCCTTTCGCGCATCTTGGCCCGTTCTTCGGGCGTCATTCGTGAAAACCGACCTTTTTTCTGTCCGTCCTTGCCACCGCTTTTTGCAGAAGAGGGCTTGTCTGTGAGATTGACCTCACAATCTCCCGATTCACCGATCAAACGATACACGACGGGACGGTTGTTCTCGTACAACACGGCTTGTTTGGGGACTAACGGCACATCTTTTCGACGTTCGAGAACAAGGCGAACCGTCACGTACATCCCGCTACGCAGCTTCTCAAGAGGCGAAAGCTGGCCGATGATCACTTGGATCGTGCCTGTTTTGGCGTCGACAGTCGGCGAGATCCGCACGACTCGCCCTGTGATCTGGGTGTTGAGGCCCACCGCTTCCGAACCCAGCGCCGCTTCAAGGCCCGTCTTGAGATAAGACAGGTATTTTTCAGGAACCGCGATATTCGCGACCAAGGATCGGGGATCTTCCATCATAAAGGCTTCTGCGTTGGGAAGTACCCACGTCCCACGACGCAAGATCTGTTTGGTCACGATACCCGAGATGGTTGCGGTGATCTTGAGATTGCGCAGATCTTCTTGGGTTTGTTTACGCTGGATCTGTTTTTGAAGGAGCTGAAACGCCAAAAGCTCCTCTGTCTCTCGGCTGACATAGCCGCGCTTGGAGAGCGGGAGGTTTCGTTTGAGATCCACCTTGGCCTTTTCGATATCTGCCCCCACTTGCTCGTCAGCGATCTGGAGATAAGGGTTCGATAACTGCGCAAGCACCGAACCTTTGCGGAAAAATCGGCCTTCTAGCCCAAACACTCGCACCGCGAGACCTTTGACTTGGGCAAGGATCGTCACGCGATCTTCGGCCTCAAGCGTCGCTGTTCCCGACAAGATCGCCTCGATCTCACCTTTGCGGATCTCTGCGGCATGGACGGGCTTGGCTGGCTTCTTTCGACGCGACCGCCAATCCTTCTTTTCTCCCGTAGGTTGGTTCTTTGCGGCGGCGGCTGGCTCGCCGCGATGACATCCCATCAACGACCCGAACATCGCCATCCACACCAGTCCCAAGACCCCGCCCCGCCAGATCAAACGCTCTGCTCTCAAGGTACGCTCTCCGTTATCCAAGCGCAGTCACCACGTCGGCATACAATTCTTCGCCCAACGCATCCGCGCCCAACACTTTTAATTCGTGTAAGATCTCTCGCGCTTCATCCGAAGCATTGCTGTCCAACAGTTCTTGCGCCAAGACAAAACGCAACTCATGGGCTTGATCGGGATCTGGGTTCTCGCGCACCAAAGCCCGCGCATAAGAGATGCGTTGCGTGTCAAAACGTGCCGCATCTCGTTCCCGATTGTCCTCACGCAAGATCTTTGACAACAAGCCCAACGCTCCAAGACCCGCCACCGAACGCGGGCGATGCGCAACCACCGCTTGAAGATCACTGGAAGCGCCTTCGATATTCCCCAAACGCGCCTTGCATGCGCCCAATTGCGTCCGATTCAGCGAGCGCCAAGGCTCGGCTCCTTCGCCCGCCTTCTCACCCGCTTTCGCCCCAAGATCAAACTCCGACATCGCACGCGCAAGCCGCTCGCTCCCAAACCCCTCGCCTTCCGTCAAGTTGATCACACCCCGCTGATAGCGGATCTGCGAAGCCAGCGCTGTCTCGGGATGTTGCCGCAACACCTCGCGCACCAGCGCCTCGATCTTGACACTGTCCTCCCGCTCCACAGCTTCCTGCCAGCGGGCTTCTAACTCGGCCATCGGTGTACTCATTTTCGGTTTCTCCGTGTGTTGTAGGGGCCGCTCCCACAAGATCACTCCACCTCACCACGCCCAAATCCACAGGCCATCCAAACGAGATAGAGTTTTGGGACAGCAGACGCATCAAAGAAAAGATCGCTTACGTTCCTATAGGACTTATGCAACGGACTGGTGTGGCGGGGCTTTGCCCCACACCCCACGAGAGGGCGGAGCCCTCTTGACCCCGTATCGGCGAAAAGATCACAGATTTTCACACAAACGACTTTGCCGCTTGCACGGGCGCGATCACGGGAGTTTTTGTCCACAAGCCGCGCTCTTGCTGGCGTGTATGGGATTCCATCTTAGACCCCGCCTGAACACCTGCAAGAGTGCGGGGTTATTCTGCTTTGGTGTGCGAGGGAGCAGCTTGTGTCGCACCTGCCTCAAGGGCGGCTTGGCTTGGAGGAGTCCCGACCGATTCGCCCGACGGGGCATTTGCAGCGTCAAGCTGCCAAGGATTCTCAAGAACGCGCCGAACGATCTTGGCCAAGACACCGCCTTGAAAGCCATCCAAAAAGCGGTGATCGATGGTCGCGGTGATCGTCATCTGTGGACGCACAACCAACTGTCCATCCACGACAGCGGGCCTTTCCGCAACCGACCCAAGCAAGACATACACAGGCACCCGAGCAAAGGGCGTTGGTGGCGCATAGCCTTCATCAAGCCCGAACATTCCGACGCTTGTGATAATGCACGAGCCAAAGGGAAAGCGCTCAAGGCCCATCGCTTTGAGTTGGATGCCCATCGCTCCCGTCAAATAGCCTGTTGCCCAGATCAAGGGGCGCAACAACCATGTCGGCAGCAAACGCAACAACCCCTTATTTTTCTCAAAATTTTCATCTTTTCCTTTGTGAAGTCGCCCCGCCAACTCCCGCAATTCTTTTGCGATATCCACAACGCTCTTTTGATCGGCCTGATGAACTTTGGCTTTTGCGAGATCCGCTCCTTCTTCGAGTGCGACAAGGTAGGTGATATCGACCGTATCATGGGGGATATAACGCCCCAAAAAGATCCGACCGTTCAATCCGGGTGCCTGTGCAAGCGCCTCCGCCACAGCGCGCCCAACCAGATGTGTCACCGTCACTTTTTCGCCCGATACACGGCGCAAATGCTCGATATAACGCAGCGACTCCGTCATATCCACCGTCAGTTTGCCGTAGATGTTGCCCTCGCGTGGTGAGGACCACGTTGCGATCGCAAGTTTGCGACGAGTCGTCATCTTCTTCATCAAAAAAATCCCCTAAACTTCTGTAGGAGCTTCGCAGTGGAGTTGTTTTGTGGGGCGCTGCCCCACACCCCGCAAGGGAGCAATGCTCCCTTGACCCCGCGTTGACGGGGTGATCACGGTCTTTCAAACAAGCAACTTTGCCGCTTGAAGTGCCGCGAACACGGCTTTTTTTGGCAACGGCGTCACTCCTGTTATGGTTGATTTGTTTCGTTTTATTTTACACCCTCATCCGAACAGGATGGACTACCCCAAAGCTACGACCAAAGCAAGACCCACCCCCAAAGCCAACAAAAAGATTCACGGTCTTTTCACAAACGCCGCTTATCTTCGACGAGCTGTTGTTTTCGGCCAAAAGGAGATTTGCCTTTTGGGTCGTTTGCCTCCATACCTACAAGCCCACGAAAAGCAAGCGCAAGGCATCCGCAAACAAGCAAAGGAGCGGCGCAGAGGGCAAAAATCCCCGTGTTCGCAGGCTTTCAAGCGTCTGCGCTGTTGGTTTGAAAAACGCCTGTTCGCTCCGCCAACATGGGGTCAAGAGGGCTCCGCCCTCTCGTGGGGCGTGGGGTGAACCCCCACAAAACAAAACCCAACCGCCGAACTCCCATTTCTATAAAGGGTTAGGACATGAGCACAAAAACCTCAAGCAAACGAAAAAGATGGATCGGGTTATTGTTGGTGCTGTTCGCTGTGGGCGGTGGCGCGGGAGCTTTGTTTGTGCTGCTGCAATTTCCACAAGATATTGCGTTGTTGTTTGGAGCGATCTTGGGAGTCGAAGCTGCATTCTTGTTATGGTTGTCTTTGCGGCTTTATGATCGCATACAACACAGCATCGCAGAATCACGTTACCAGCACGATCGCCTACAACGTCGGGCGCTTGTATCGAGCGGGCTGGTTTTGCTAGGCAGTGTCGGCTTCTTGCTGTATCCGCCCAAAGTGATGTGGTCAAAGACGCTTGTGTTGGTTGCGATCGGATTGCTTGGTGTGTACGCCTTGATGCTGACTTTGATCACGTGGCTTTTGCGTGCAGAACTCGGTGGGCGCATCCGTTATGGCTTTGCCGAGCGATGGATCGCACGTATCGCTGTACTGAGCCTCTTGGGGACGGGCTTTGTAATCTCAATGTTGTTCAACTTTCTTGGCGGGATCTATTGGTGGCATCGGCATTATGTCACTCCCACCAAGCGCGCCGAAGTGATGGAGCGCAACAAGCTTTTGCGATCGATCCAGATCACCACCCTACATGATCGAGACAACCGTCCGT
>CAUJFU010000139.1 GCA_963169055.1 Myxococcota bacterium | reverse complement strand
TGCACCACGTTTTGCACACGACTTTCCAAACTGGGGGCCAGCCAGCCTTTTCTTCGTTTTCGATTCAGAAAGCGCGGTTTGCGATAACGTGTGTGGCGATACCGCCGCGAACGCCGAACACCACGACGTTTGTAGAGAGCTTCTTTGATCGCCAGTCCGCGATGTTGGAGTTCGGCGGCGAACACACAGACCTGTCCGCGTTGGTAAGTGGCGACGACCGCGAGCCCAGAGGCGCGACTCCCGGGATCGACCTTCAAGCGCAGGGGTTGTGTGTGAGAAGTGGTGGGTTGCTGGAGTACGATGGTGAAGGGAAAGCGCCGCCAAACGGCAGCTTTGCCCTGCGAAAGCAGTCGGCGAGCGCGAGCAGGATGGCAAGGCATCAGGGGTTGATGGTTGATGTCCAAAACCATGACTCTGTTTTGTGCCATGAAGACGTTACCTTTCCCCGTATTCGCGGGGTGTTCTCGAAACTTGCGTTTCGGTCAAGTTCTCCTTGCCCGGTTGGACGAGAGGTTTTGAAGACACGAAGCAGCCTTACCCAAGGACTATCCGCGTGTCCCGCAGAGGCGTCGGACTGGAGAAGCATCCGACTGTGCCTATCTATTCTCTCCCAACGTTTCCTCCACCAAAGTTTCCCTCGGCTTCTGAGGGCGGGTCAACGGGGCTTGCTCTCACAAGCCCGCTCCCTTTCGGGGCGGGTCGTTGACACTTTCTCTCCAAAACAGGCCATGGGCGATCTTGCCCTTGCAGTGGGTTTGTACGCCTGTTGTGTCACGCGAACAGAGAAAGATCAATTTTTTGGCTTGGTTTGGTGGGAGGAACGGATGAAGTCGATCAGTTGTTGGAGGTCGGGAGGGAGGGGGGATGCAAAGGACAGAGGTTCTTGGGTGATGGGATGGGTAAAGGCGAGGCGTGCAGCGTGGAGGGCTTGGCGAGGGAAGTTGCGCAAGAAGTTCGGCCAGTTGTGGGGGGGAGTGCCGCCATAGAGAGCATCCCCGATTAGCGGGCGTCCACGATCCGCGAGATGGACGCGGATCTGGTGAGTTCGCCCCGTATGAAGGCGCAGTTGAACCAACGTCGCCAACGCGAAACGCTCCACGACCGTGAGATCCGTGATGGCGCGGCGTTCGCTTTCCACCAACGAGCTAAAGCGCAAGCGCTGCGTAGGGTGCCGTCCATAGGGCGTATCGATGTGGAGGCTGTCTTCTTGGAAATGGCCTCGTGCAACCGCGAGATAACGGCGATCAAGGTGTTCTTTGGGGCGCAGGCGAAACAGATCAGAGAGGCCCCGATGGGCCAAATCGTGTTTGGCGACCACCAACAAGCCCGAAGTATCGCGATCTAAGCGGTGGACGATCCCGGGGCGCAACGCGCCTCCGATCCCCGAAAGATCGCGACAATGATGCAACAACGCATTGACAAGTGTTCCGCTTGAATGTCCCGGGGCTGGATGAACGACCATCCCGACGGCTTTATCGACGACGATCAAGTGTTCGTCTTCAAAAGCGATCTGGATCGGCAGATCTTCGGGGATGGCGGTGATCGGCTCGGGAGGGGGAGGGATGATCTCGATGGTATCGCCTGTATGGATACGATCGGCAGGACGCGCAGGGCGATGGTTGCGGAAGATATGGCCTTCTTGAATCCAACGCTTGAGTTGAGATCGGCTGTAAGGCAAGCTATCGAGAGCCGCGAGAAAACGATCAAGCCGTTGTTGGGCATCTTGGGGGGGAACTTGAAGGGTCAGCGCAGCGGATTCGGCAGAAGCTTCTTCGCTGTCTTCCGTTAATTCGATATCTTCATCCACGCGAGTGGCCTTTTTCCGAGGGCGTTCTTCTCTCTTATAGGAGCGAAGCGGTTGGTTTGCTTTTGTGGGGGTGTGACGCCACACCCCACAAGGGGTCTCGGCCCCCTTGACCCCGTATTGGCGATTTGGGGATCTCAGTCCCAGATATGGGATTCAAGGTTTTTTTTGCGGTAGAGGATCACGTCCACCACCGCACGCTCAAAGTAGTTGGTCGTGGCGAGGATCTCGGGCTTGACTTGGGCTTCGTATTGCTCTTTGCCTTCCGAGAAAAAGTTTTGTAGATCTTCAAAGAAAGAGTCTTTCATCACGCTTTCATCGACTTTTTTCTTGTTGTACATCTCGATGTCTTGGACAATATAGCGTGCGTAGCGCATCGCTTTTTCGGGAGTGTCTTTGCTCGCCATCGTTATCACCTCGCGTTGAATTGCTCTTGTGAGTTCGCACACAGCATCCGCAACAAAACATGAAGCCAGCCGCATTGTCAAGATTGCGTGGGGGGTTGCGCTGGGCAAAATATTTGTCAAAGTGGAGCGACGTCGGCTACGATCGGGCGGACTCTTGTGGCGCGCCACGCAGAGATACCAAAGCGAGACACCCCTTAGAACAAAGGAGAACCCGACAAAAACACACCATGTTTTCGGTGTGTTGGTGTTGGGTGCTTGTCGGAAGATGACAGAAAAGAAGAAGTCACCCGAGGAAGAAAAGCTTTCCCTTGATGCCCCCGACGCCTCGTTGTTCCCTGCGCTTCAAGGGGACGGAGTCGAGGGAGCAAGCGCTTCTTCCTCGGAAAAACGCAGCCCAGCCAAAGATACCTTTACAAGAGGATTAAAGGGGCTTGTGGACCCCAAGTCTTTGTTGGAGGCCGATAGTTCGGCTTCTTCGTCAAATGTTGAAAAAAGCCCGTTGTTGCCGAATCCATCGACAACCCGCATCTTGCGCTTGGGCTTTGATGGCCCTGTCCCAACCCAAGGCGATCTGAATGCGGTGAGTACGCCGTTGACGGAGATCGCCCCCGAACCGTTGACGCCTTTTTCTGCTTTGTCGGGTAGTTGGGAGCGGTGGGGGGGGGCTGCTTTTTTGAATCCTCGCCACGCCGAACCTCCTCCCCATGCTCCGCCCACATCGGCACAACCCACTCAAAAAGTCTCTTCTTCTGGAAACTACCAAACCTTTTCAGAGGTTGTGCGCGAGCAATCCCGATCACTTTGGGAACAACCCCAAGAGTCCTTACTGTCACCACAACCCGAACAACACGCACTCCCACCACAGCCCGAACAACACGCACTCCCACCACAACCCGAACAACACGCACTCTCACCACAGCCCGAACAACACTCCTCACAGATCAAGTCCGAACGGCCCACAGCGCAAACCAAGCCCGCTCTATCCTTGTCGAATGTCCAACCCGCACAAGATTCTTTGGCTCCATTGGGAACAGCAGCGTCGTTGTCTTTGCAGGAAGGGCAGAGTATGCCCCCAAAAGGCCCATCCAAGGCGGGTACGAGTCCATCTTCTGCGATGTGGCCGGCCTCAGAACCCAGTTCACCGCAGGAAGATGGGAGTTTTTCTGCTGCTTTTTGGGCCATCGTCGAAGATGCTCCCACATCTCCTGATGACGAACTTCCTCCTCCTGCCTCACACGCCCAAGGGAGCCCTTTCCAATCCTCTCGTCGCCCCTTGGGGGAACCTCTCAAACCTTTGCTCCCGCCTTTCGCGCAACCTCACGATCGCGTACCCCCCACGCTGCCTGTCTCGCACAGCAACCCAGCACCCGAGGATGCCGAAGGCCGAGCCTCCGCACCTACATTCCACCCGTATGCTTTGGCCGATTCTCGGGACTTTGGCAAGCGATCACCTTCGGGGGGATATGCGATCATGGAGCAGGATGAAACGCCGCTCGAAGATCTCAGCAAGCCCGCCATTCCCACCGAATCCAAAAGTGCTTGGGGCCATTCCATCCACAACAAAGCAAAAAGCACAGAGCCTCACACCCCGCACACACGCACCTCTTCAACAAAGATCGAAACGAACATCGCCCAAAGCGCTGCGTCGCATGCAGAAAGCGCGGCTGCCGCGCAAGGTGCCACATCGCATGCCGAGAGCGCAGCTACCGCGCAAGGCGCTGTTTCCAAACAAGCCGCTCAATCGCTGGCTGCCAAGGAGCGCGAAGTACAATCCTTGCGTGCGGCCCAACCCACCGATGAGATGCCTACTTTTACGTTGTGGCCCGAAACGGATGAATCCAAATCCCAACGCACAAACCCTGCTTCTGCGGTGTGGCCTTCTTTGGAAGAATCCGTTCCTCCTCCTGCGCATGCCTCGAATGCAGCGTTTTGGTCGCTCGTTGAACCCGAACCCGCCACTTCACAACAAACCACCCTGCCTTCTGTGAAAGCGCCTTCTGATCCTTCCATCGCGGGAATCGTTTTGACCGATGCCTCCGATCTTTTGGATATGCCCGATTTTTCGGATGTCTCTGATATGCCTGATCCTCTTGATGCTTCGGAACTTTTGCGCTTGCCGAACTCGCCTGAATTCTCTGGGGAGCCTCAGCTCTCGAATTCATCGAGACGTTCGGATTTGTCGGAGATGTCGGATGCCATGGGATTTTCGGATGCGTCAGATCTATCGGATGTATCCGCACCGAACCGTGATGCGTCTGTGCCGAAAAACTGGCAGCAACCGTCTGAAATGGCCCAAGCCATGGCGATGTGGGCAGAAGTGCCTCACGCCCACGCTGCTTTGCCCGTCGTGGACAGCCCTCCCATAGAACGGCCCTCTTCTTACCGCCGCGAAGTGCGTCAAAGCGCCGGAGATACGCTCGAACAACCCACCGTAAGCGACACCCGCTCCTCGAAGAAGCCCACCCCGCAGGAGGCAAAGAGAAAAGCCATGATCGATCACCCCCACGATCCGACGGATCCATCGCTACAGGATGGATCACGAAAGCGCCGAGCGACCCCATCTTACGCAGATCTCGATGTGGTGCGAAAACTTCAATCGATGTGGATGTTGCCGCCTGAACTGCAAGCCTACGAGCGCGAAGATCGCGTTGCCATCGGAGATACAGGGATTCATCCTGTGGTGGGTCAACGCGGAACGAATCCGATGGTTCCTCCGTTGGCAAAGGTTGCACGTGGCGAGAGTGGCCCTCTTCCCTCGGCAGATATTTCTCAGAAGATCGATCTCTCGAAAAGCACCGAACTGTCGAACGATACAGAACAAGCCGAGATCGCTTTGGTGGTTTCGATCGCCCAACAAAAACTGCCGAAACCGCCCTCTGCTGAGATTCGGCGCACGGTGCTTCCTGAGTACAAGCAGCGGTCTGCTGGGGATGCGATCTTGCGGCGTGTACAGGCTCGCTATGAAAGCATCCAAGTCATGTCCGAAGATGCGATGTGGCAGATCGAACTCGTTCGCGATCTGGATTTGAAGCGCACCGTCGCGATCAAACGCTTGAAACCTGAGATGCACATCCCGCACGCTGTGCTGCGGATGGCCGAAGAAGTTCAGATCATGGCAGGTCTCGCACACCCCAACATCCCCGAGCTCCACGATGTTGGCGTCGATGAACAAGGCCGCTATTACTTTGTGATGGAACATCTCAAAGGCGAAACCATGCGTTCCATCCTCAAGAAACTTGCGAGCGGAGACGTTCGTTACCAAAAGCGATTCCCTCTACAAACGCGATTGTTGATCTTTCGAGAGGTGCTTCGCGCTGTCGAATATGCCCATCGTAAGGGCATCTTGCACCGAAATCTCAATCCTGCGCATGTGGTGGTTGGCGCACGCGATGAAGTCAAACTCTTGGGTTGGGAGTTGGCCTACAAGTTTCACTCGATGGGTCAAGACCCCGAACCGATGGGCGCAGAAGCGATGGATGCGATCTTTGCGCCGATGGCTCCGATCCCCGGCCTTGTCACCTCCGAAGTTTTTCGGACACGCGATGGCCGTATCCAAGGAAGCCCCGCTTATATGGCTCCCGAACAGATCCGAAACCTGACTTTGTTGATCGACGAACGCAGCGATGTGTACGGCTTGGCAACGCTTTTCTATGAATGGATCGGATTGCGCTATTACCTCGGCCCAAAAAAGACGCTCGATGATCTAAGCGAAGGGATCGTCGGCGAAGAACCCGCTCCCTTGCATCTGTTGCGCTCCAATGTGCAGCCCGATCTTCCTTGCTCTGTCAGCCAGTTTGCAACACGTGCTTTGCAAAAAGATCCCAATCAACGCTTTGGATCGGTTGCGGAGATGCGTGCGGCTTTGGAGGCTTTGATTGTGGGGGGAGGCATCACACACAACGGAACTCTCCCGCGTGCCTTGCGTTTTTTGGAAGAAAGACCAATTTGGGCGGGGTCTCTTTTGATCTTGTTTGTTTGTACCTTGATCCTCAGCGGGGTTCAGATCGCAACGTGGTTGCGGGCTTTTTGATACTGTCTCCCCGTTGGTCCGAAAACAAAGGAACTTTTTTCGCATGACCAAGGGAAAGTCTTCTCCTCCTTCGTCCAGCATCTCTGTCTTTCCCAAAGAAAAAGTCGATGATGCGCGGCGCGTGACCCAAGACAAAGTTCTCGGAATCGTTGATCCGTTGCTTTTGATGGAAACCCCCGTCGCTGCGCCCAAAATCTCTCAAAAAAGTAGTGCGTTGGACGCGATGATGTCGACGGACGATGCGCGCATCGACGATATCTTTGATAGCCTGTTTTTCTCCGAAAATCCCCCCGTCATCGAAGAAGATCTGCTTCGCCGAAAAAATACCTCGATCGAATCCGCAGTCCAACTCGCAGCCCTCGAAGCTGCCGAAGTGTACGGTGTAAAAACCACCGAACACCTCGCCGCACCACATGACTCTTCGGCTCCACACACCTTCCACCCCTCGCTTGATGCGGTTGCAGCCGCTATACCCTCCCAATCGGCCCCCCCCTCGTCTTCGACCTTTTCCGATGCGGATGTTGTTTCGTCTCCTTCTTCGGGGGCTTTACAGCGACTGCAACATGCTCGAACAGACGGCGATTTGCCCGTGACCTCCAACGCCCGAACAGACGGTGATTTATCCGTTTCCCCCAATCCAAGGGCGACACAGTTCTCGACGCCTGCATCGCCTGTGGATCTCAGTACTCTTCAGTTCTCTGCGCCACTTGCACAACGTGCGGTTGTCGAACCCTCCGCCTTGATCCCTCCCGAATCCAAAGGAGATATCTCTTTTCCGATCCCTCTACCCTCCACAGCGTCAAAAAACGCTACGACTTCGCCTTCGACCACCAAACCTGCTTTCCCTTCGGTCGATGGGCAGCGCTCCCCTTTTCATCTAGGGGCTGATACTTCGGCGAACTTCTCGAACGGGCCTGCTGTTGTGCCTTCTCCCGCTCCGCCAAGGACGCCCGATATAGCGCAGGATGGGTCGTTGAACCCACACGCGACACGGGTTGGATTATCGCTCGGGCAATGGATCAATCCGATGGAACTGGGCGTGGAGCTTGTGCAGCTCAGCGAAGCCGATCTCAAGGGATCTTTGGGCGATTTTTCCGCCCCCACCGCAACCTCCGAAGATTGGGCGGCTCCAAGCGCTGCTTCGTCGTCTCTCAACGATATCCACGAATCTTTCGATGATATCGCACGTGAACCGGTTGGAGATGCGTCCCGCGAATCCTTTGACGATCTCGCACGCGATGAGTGGACCCCGTCTCCCGACGAAACCGCGCCGCTATGGGGAGATACGATCAACCCACTTCAAACGGCGATGTTTCGTGCCGCTGTCGAACCTTCACTCCTCGCGCCTGTTTCCATTGAGCACCTTTTGCCCCACGAATCCGCGACGAACTCGCCCATCGCTCTACAGCCCAAAGCTTCGCCTTCTCTCTTTCCCGCAGCACGCTTTTCTGAAACGCTCCCGCTGGCTCGCCCTGCAAATCCACAAGGCGCTGCCCTCGATATCTTGGAAGGAACTCCTCTCCGCCACCTTCAGCAATCGTCACATGCGGAAGCTTCACAGGGCGCTGTCCTCGATATCTTGGAAGGAACCCCTCTCCATGAATCGACGTTGCCGACGCAACGTCCCCATCTTCCGTCGATCTCGACGAATCAGGCTGGTCGCCCCCCAAGACCTCTAACGCCTCCACCTCCCAGCCAGAACAAACCTGTTCGGGGCTTTACGCCTCCTCCGCCTTCTGCGGTGGGAGCGACCTTACAGGACACACCGCGCCCATCGCTCGGTGCATCGGGGCTTTCTGTGGGAGCCACCTTGCAGGACACGCCTCGCGCTTCCTTGGCAAACCCGCCTTCTGTGGGGGCCACCCTGCAAGATGAACCGCTCGCCACCCCGAACAAGCCTAACCCCAAGACGCGCACCACGATCTCCAAAGAAGAAGTCGACTCGGGCGTCCTGTGGAGCGCGGTCCCTTCGGCTTCTTCTCGATCGAATGAAGAAGATCACGCCCCCGAAGAAACGGTTCTCGAAGTCGAAGTCTCCACCGCCATGAAGGCGATGTCGATGGATCTGCTGAATCCGAAAAAACCGTATCCATCGGATATGTCGGACCTATCGGACCCAAAAGCTTCGCAACCATCCGACCTGTCAAAGCCCAAATCCTCCCCTCCACCCACACCTCCCTTGCCCACAGCTACGGCCCCTCAAAGCCCAGACAGCGGCCTTGAGCAGACATGGCTTTCCCATCCTCCACAAGGAACCCATGCTGCTTCCTCGCTGCCTTCGGCTCCCAACAGCGTGATCGCTGGAAATGTGCGAAACACCACGATCCTCCCCAAAGTCCGCATGACGGGCAAAGTACATGAGCTGATCAACGAGATGCGCGAACGCTACGAAGTGGTCCGTAAGCTCGGTGAAGGAGCGGTCGGAGAAGTCAGCCTCGCCAAAGACAACGATATCCAACGGCTTGTTGCGATCAAACGCCTCAAAGAACCCACCCCCCAAACAGGCTCTTTGGCCCGTTTTGTCGAAGAGATCCAAACCAACGGACAACTCGAACACCCCAATATCGCACCTGTGCATGACGTCGGGATCGATGCAGAAGGCCGATACTTCTTTGTGATGAAGTATGTTCGTGGCGAAAACCTCGAAGAGATCCTCGAAAAATTGCGCAAAGGCGATGTCGAAGCCCATCGTCTTTATACGCCACATTATCGGGCACAGATCGCTTTGGAGATCTTGCGTGCTGTCCAATTTGCCCATGAACAGGGCGTGATCCATCGTGATCTCAAGCCCTCCAACGTGATCGTCGGACCGCACGGCGAAGTCATGGTCATGGATTGGGGCATCGCCAAAACCTTGCGCACTTCCTCTTCTACTCCTCCGATGGCGTTGCCAGAGGCGAATCCATCGCTGTTTTCGGGCGATATCCTCCAAAAAGAAGAGCGTGTATTTGAAACCAGCGTCGGCACCTTAATCGGCACACCTGCGTATATGTCCCCCGAACAAGCGCTTGGATTAAATGACCGCATCGATCAGCGCAGCGATATCTACAGCTTGTGCGCCATGTTGTACGAATTCTTTAGCCTGCAACACTACATGGGTCACAAAACCGATATCAAGTCCATGTTGATGGGCATCCTCACCGAAGAACCCGTGCGCATGGATTTTCTCCGCCACCCCCACCAAGATCCCCCCTCGCGCATCCTCGCCGCACTCTTGCAAAAAGGACTCGCCAAAGAACCCGCGCAACGTTATGCTTCTGTTCAAGAACTCAGCCACGCCATCCAACACGACTATCTCGAAGGCCAAAATGCGGTCGCTTGTTCGTACTCGCTCACGCGCCGAACTGGAAACGAACTCTTGCGTTATCTCGACCGACATCCGAGCCTTGCGCCTATGTTGGCGGTGACCTTGGTCACCTTTGCCTTGTTTGGAGGGGCGGCAGCGGTGTATTTTCTGGTTCGGTTGTTTTAGACGGATATCTGGCGTTTTTTGATGGGCG
>CAUJFU010000138.1 GCA_963169055.1 Myxococcota bacterium | reverse complement strand
AAAGACGTGTTGGTACAATCGGCGGGATCGCAGCCCTCGCGGGTGAATCCTTTTGCGATCAAGGCGATGGCTGAAGTGGGAATCGATTTGGCCGGGCATCACTCAAAGTCGGTGGAGACGATCGATCCTGCGGGGGTGGATCTGGTGATCATGTTGTGCGCAGAAGAAGTCTGCCCCGTCTTTTTGGGCAACGCAAAGCGTTTGCATTGGCCGTTACAAGATCCTGATCGAAAAGGAGAAATCTTGACAGACGAGCAGCGTTTGCACTTTTTTCGTGTGGCGCGTGATCAGATCAAGGCTCGTTTGCAAGACCTGTTGGCTTCCTCGAACCTCGAGTCCTTCGTATCCAAATAAGATAGGACTTACGCAGCTCGATGATTTGTGGGGCGCTGCCCCACGCCCCGCAAGGGACTATCGCCCCTTGACCCCGTCTTGGGCGAAACGATCACTGTCTTTCAAATCAGCAACCCTCTCGCTTGAAGTGTCGCGAACACGGCTTTTTTTGACAACTGCGTAAGTCCTATAAGAGTTGCGCGGTTCGGTGGGTGTGGGCTTTGCCCCACGCCCCACAAGGGAGCTTGCCTCCTTCAGGGGCATAGGGAGGCGAAACGTCCTTTGGGCCGCTTGGTTGGTTGCAGAGTCCATTGTTTCGGGTGGGCATAGGGAGGCGAAGCAGGGTTGTTGCAGAAAAGTTTCATAGAAATCACAAAAGATGTGCTAGAAACACGCATCGCAGAAAGCAAAGTTGCCGATGTTGTCGGGCAGTTTTGTGGGAGATCTCGCCTATGCGGGCTTTGCAACGTGCCGCATCAGTCGTGCCTTTGGGTGAGTTTGGATGTGGCTGACACAAATAAAGGAAAAAGTCTAGATGCAAGCAAACGGGTTACAGATCGCACTGGGAGTCTTTGGGGGCTTGGGAGTGTTTTTGTACGGGATGCGCTTGATGAGCCAAGGTTTGGACTCAGCGGGTGGACCAAAGATGCGCCAGATGATCCAGAGCATGACGGGAAACCCGATCAAGGGTGTCCTTACGGGGCTTCTGGTGACGTGCGTGATCCAGTCATCAAGCGCGACGACTGTGATGGTGGTCGGGTTGACGCATGCGGGCTTTTTGTCGTTGGTGCAAGCGATTGGCGTGATCTTGGGGGCCAACATCGGCACGACAATGACGGGGTGGATCGTTGCCGTTTTGGGGTTCAAGTTCGATATCTCGACCTTCGCGGGGCCGGCGGTAGGGGTGGGCGTCGTCTTGATTTTTTTGGGAACAGGCAAGCGACGGGCGTTGTGGGGTGAGATCTTGGTGGGGTTTGGCCTGCTGTTTTTGGGCCTGATGTTTATGCAGAACTCGGTGGCAGGGATGAAAAATATCATCCAAGCCTCGCCTTTTATTACGGGATTGTTGAAGACCTACTCTGCGCAGACGGGAATCTTTGCGGTGATCGTGTGCGTGTTTGTTGGAACGCTGTTGACGGTTGTGTTGCAGTCATCGAGCGCAACGATGGCTTTGACCATCAATTTTGCGTATCAAGGCTTGATCGATTTTCCGACAGCAGGTGCGTTGATCTTGGGTGAAAATATTGGAACAACGATTACAGCTTATTTGGCTTCTTTGGGGATGAGCTTGTCTGCAAGGCGTGCAGCGAGAGCGCACATGACCTTCAACGTGGTCGGCGTGATCTGGGCGGTGGTGTTGTTTGGTCCGTTTGTATCGTTGGTGACATGGCTTTCACCCGGGAACGTTGCGACGCGGATGGCAGCTTTTCACACGACCTTTAACATCATCAATACATTGCTATTTTTGCCATTTATTGGCGTACTTTCGGCGTTTGTGGTGCGTTTGCTTCCGGGTGAAGAAAAGCCCGAAGAACGGCATCTGGTGTATTTGGAAACCACGTTGATGGCGACTCCAGAACTGGCGTTGGTCGCGACGCGCAAAGAGTTGCAGCGGATGGCGCAGAAGTCGATCGAGATGTTTCGGTCGGTGATTCAGTTGTTCGACCAAGGGCAATCGAAGGCTGTGGAGCTTGCGAAGCAAGTGGCGCGCTACGAAGACGAGATCGATGGTTTAGAGCGCGAACTAACCACATACCTTGCGCAGATCATCCGTGAGCCGCTTTCGGGCGAAACGAGCGCGGAAGTCGCTGCTTGCATGAACATGGCGCACGACTTTGAAAAGATCGGGGATCATTGCGAAGCAATTCTGCGATTTTTACAGAGAAAATATGATAAGAAACTGTCTTTTTCGGAAGATGGAAAAGAGCAGGTACATGCGATCGCAGCGCTTGTTGAGCGGGCCTTGCGATTGTTGGAAAAGTACGTGACGGATTATGACGCCAACTTTATCAAAGAAGCGTTGGAACTTGAGCAACAGATCGACAAAATGCGCGGTGAGCTACGAGATGCCCATATCGCACGCATCGTGGAGGGCCGCTGTGACGCCAACACAGGGCTGATCTTTATCGATATGTTGACCAGTTTCGAGCGGATCGGGGACCACGCTTTCAACATCGCGCAGTACATCTCGCACCAACGCGACAAAAGTAAGTCCGCTGCATAGCCCGCCCCTCCCTACACCAAATCACCAACCCAAGCGCAGCCAAGGTCTCCCCGCACCTGTGGAAAGGAAGGGCCATGGGATCGCTGCAAGCAGCGCAACCAAGGCCATCGTAAACCAGATGGCGGAGAGCTTGTGTTTGCTTTGGCTTTCTTCTTTGCGCTTGGCGATGGAAAAGCCGATTTGGACGAAGGCCAGCGAAAGCAGCATCAGCGCGATATGTTCGACCGCCCAAAAGCGCAACTCCCGCGTCTTCATCACGATCTTCATCCCGCTTTTGAAAGAAGAGACCCCGTAAGGGCTGAGGCCAAGATACAGGATAAATCCTAAAACAAGCTGCAGATGAGAGAAGATTAGCACGAGGAGATTGCCTTGTTTGTCAAGCGGTGCCCATGCTTTGTTTTGGAACCAGCCGGAATACGCCTGCCAAAGCTTGAACAGAAGGGTCAACAACAAGGCCCAGCGCAAGAATGAGTGAAGCCAAAGCGTCAGAGTGTACATCTGAGGAAACTCCTTTGAGGTGCGGATATGCCGAACCATCGGGTGATACGGCATGGGGTGAAGCCACGGGCGGACTTTTCGTGGAAAGCTGCGAGGTGGCGGAAAGGTTAGTTTTTGTGCAAAGCGGCGTTCAGTTCGATGGTTTTGGGATTGGGTTTGCAGATCACGCGGCCCGTGCGGGAGTCTTGGAGGAACAGCATCTTGTCACGACCGCTGAGGTCCATCGCTTTGACGAGGTTTTGGCCTTCTTCGACGATCTTTCCGTTGAGGTCGGTGGGTTGGTCGTGTTGGTTGTAGAGAAAGATCTTCATGCCTGCGGTGATGTAGAGACCTGCTTGGATGGTGCAGCCAAATCCAAGCGAGATGCCCGTCCCTGCGTTGGCTCCGAGCAGGCATTTTTCGCCGATGGTGATCACGTGCTTGTTGCCTCCTGAGAGGGTTCCCATGATCGAGGCCCCTCCGCCGATATCGGAGTTTGCGCCCACAAAAACACCACCAGAGATGCGCCCCTCGACCATCGCGTTTCCTTCGGTTCCTGCGTTGAAATTGATGTAACCTGCGGGCATCACGGTGGTTCCTTCGCCAAGGTAAGCACCGAGGCGGACTTGGGCGTTGGCTGCGATACGACAGCCGCTAGGGAGGTGGTAGTCCACAAGGTAAGGAAACTTGTCGAAATGGCTGATCTGAAGAGGTTGGGCGGTGTAGAGGTAGCGGATACGCTCGGCGGGGACGTCTTCGGGGAGCATGGGGCCGTAGTTAGTCCATGCGAGGTTGTTGAGGACACCGAATGCGCCTTGGAGATTGACGCCGTGGGGCTTGACGCAGCGTTGTGAGAGGCATTGGAGCTTGAAGTAGGCTTCTTCGGGCGTTTGAACGGGATGGTTTGCGTCAAAGAGAAGATAAAGGACGATGTCGATCTCTGCGTATCCTTCGGGTGCTTTGTGGGCAGCGAGGATGGTTTCAAGGGTGCGCAGATTGGGATGGGGCTTGGTGGTGTCGTTGCGAAAGGGAAGGAAGGTCTTGTAGAGGTCTTGGAGTTGTTCGAGGGAGAGGGAGGCAAATCCGTTTTGTTGTCCGAACCACCCGACTTTTTTGGAGAGTACAGCCGCGCCGCCAAAGTTGGTTTGGTAGTTGATGTGGGGAAACAACACATCAAGTGTTTTTTCGCCCTTGCGACGGCGGATTCCGAGTCCATAAGCAAGCGGGCGTTTGTAATCGGCCTCTGCTTCGATGCTTTGGACGTGGGCTTGAAAATCTTCGATGGTCTGGATCGGCATGGCTTCCTCTTTCGTCTCGGTGGATGGGGGTGTCCGATGGTATGCCTTGGATGCAACATCTCGGCATACGTTTCGGCGGCGCATCATAACGAAGGGGCAGCACCGAAGCAAGCAAGGCTTATTCGGGCCACATCCGAGCGATACAACGGGGCAAAAAGGCGTGTTTGCGTTCGGATGGTGTCGTTGGACAAAACCCCCATGTTCGCATCCAAGCGGTGTCATGGGCGAAAAAGGCGTGTTTGCGCCCTTTCAAGCGGTGCAGTGGTTTGTTTGAAAGACGGCTGATCGTCCCGCCGATGCGGGGTCAAGGGAGCGGTGCTCCCTTGTGGGGTGTGGGGCAAAGCCCCACAGAAACCATTCCCAAGCGCAAGTCCGATGGATCAAAAAAATCGAGCCATCTGCTTGACAGAACGGGTTGGTGCGGTTGTGATGGGCGCGCAGAAGGTGCGTGACAAGTTGGCCCTCTTACGATCGGCTTGTCTTTTCGGCGATATTCGTGTTTTGTGCCGAGCGACACCTGCGTGGGCTTGGGTGAAACAGAAAGATGGAGTTTTCGATGAGCGAGCATATACACGGTGGTTCGATAGTGGGCGAGGTGTTGGCGGCGCATGGCGTGTCTTGTTTGTACAACCTTTGTGGGGGGCATATCTCGCCGATCTTGCAGGGCGCGAAGATGCACGGCCTGACGGTGGTGGATGTTCGAGACGAGGCGACAGCGGCGTTTGCGGCGGATGCAGCGAGCCGAATGACGGGCATCCCGGGCGTTTGCGCTGTGACCGCAGGGCCGGGGGTGACCAACACCGTGACAGCGGTCAAAAACGCACAAGAAGCGCAGCAGCCGATCTTGATCTTGGGTGGTGCGACTGCAACCGTCTTGCGGGGACGGGGTTCTTTGCAAGATATCGATCAGTTGTCGTTGATGAAGCCGATCACCAAGTGGGCGGCGCGTTGCAACAAAGTGGGCGATCTGGTGCCGATGTTGGAAAAAGCCTTTGCGGTGGCGACGGAAGGCGTGCCGGGGCCGGTGTTTTTGGAGATCCCCGTGGATGTGCTGTATCCGAAAGAGATCGTGGAAGAGTGGTACATGAAAGAGTCGGGCGTCGACAAGATGAAGGGCGTCGTCGGAAAGGCCGCACAGTTGGCGATGAAAGGATATCTCCAGCATCAATTCCATATGCCGCATCTGCCGATCCCGGGTTGGCCGTCGTTTGAACTGCCGTTTGGTTTGGGGGTGGGTCGTCAATTGGAACAGGTGGCTGCGGCCCTATCGAGCGCATCGAAGCCTGTGTTGGTGATCGGAAACCAAGCGATGGTGAACTTGACGCCCGATCGGGCGGAAGCTTTGGCCTCTGCGGTGCGGACGTTGGGTATCCCGACGTTTTTGGGGGGCGCATCACGCGGTCTATTGGGGCGATTTAACGAAGTGCAATTTCGGCATCAGCGAAGCGCTGCGTTAAAAGAAGCAGATGTGGTGATCGTTGCAGGCTTTCCGTTCGATTTTCGTCTTGGCTACGGGCTCAAGATCAACAAAAAGGCCGAACTGATCAGCATCAACCTCGATCCTGCGGCGCTCAAGAAAAACCGACGCCCGACGATCCCGATCCAAGCGCATCCCGGACACTTTTTGGTGCAGTTGTCTCAGCGCGTGATTCAGCGCAAGAAATGGGGCGACTGGTTCGGCGTTTTGAAAACACGCGAAGATGCGAGGGATGCAGAGATCCTCAAAAGCGCCCGAACAGAGGGACCGTTGGTTGATCCGATCCATCTCTTTTTGCGCATCGAAGAAAAGATCGCCGAAGATAGCGTATTGATCGTGGATGGAGGCGACTTTGTGGCGACAGGTTCGTACATCGTGCGGCCTCGCGGCCCGTTGAGTTGGCTCGACCCCGGAGTCTTCGGCACTTTGGGCGTTGGCGGAGGCTTTGCGGTGGGAGCGGCAAGCGTGCGTCCTAGCGCTGAAGTCTGGTTGTTTTATGGGGATGGCTCGTGTGCCTACAGTATCGCGGAGTTTGATACGTGCGTGCGCAGCGGCTTCGCGCCGATCGCTGTGATCGGAAACGACGCAAGCTGGCAGCAGATCGCCCGCGACCAAGTCAAGATCCTCGGTGATGCCGTCGGAACAGAGCTGCGCCGCACCGATTATCACAAAGTGGCCGAAGGCTACGGAGCCAAAGGCATCTTGCTCACTGACAGTAGCCAGATCGACAGCGTTCTCGACGAAGCCAAGCGCCTCGCCGCCGAAGGAACGCCCGTTTGCATCAACGTTCACCTTGCAAACAGCGATTTCCGCGAAGGCTCGATGTCGATCTGATGGCCCTCTATAGGAGCGAAAGATGCGTTGTTTTGGATATCTAGTGATCGGTCTTGTTCTCTTGATCGGGCTGCCTGCTTGCCCGCCGTCAGCCTCCCTCGCCGAAGGAGAAATCAGCGGCGGCGAACCCCGCCAAGAATCCGCAAGCGAAACAACCCCCGAAGAACCCATAGGAGCGGAAGTTTCGCAAGAAATATCCTCGGAAACCATCGCAGAAACAACCTCCGAACCGAGCGCCGAAGCTGTCACCGACGGCGGCGGAGAATGGGTTGCAGAAAAAGTAGAAAGCTCACCTGAGATAAGCACAGAGATCGCACAAGAAAGCATCGTAGAGCCTCCCATGCCTGATACAACAGGCCCGATCTCCCTTATGATCACACACCCCGAAGATGTGGTCGCCTCTTATCTGATGAGCGGCACAGCGTGGAACTACTTTTCTGGAAAAACGGTTCCCTTGGGACGGCACTTTGCAACAGGTAACCCCTCTTATTTTACAGCGTTTCGCTTTCGACAAGTCGCTGTTCCCCAAGGCGCTACCGTCGTTTCCGCGTATCTGTCCTTTTATCCGCAGAACGAAGTCGATAGCAACAACCGCTTGATGATCAACGTCTACGCAGAAAAGGCCGCAGATTCCGCTGCCTACAACGTCCAAGATTACGTCCAAGGTAGGCCCGATCAACGCAGCAAGACCACCGCCAAGATCGATCGCTGGATCGTCCGATGCAACGCCGATTGCAGCGATGACAGCACCTCCCCCAAGTACGAATACGATTGCCCCCAGCGCAAAAAAGATTGTTGGGATCGACAAACTCCCTACCAAGTCCCCAAAGATCTGAAAGCGCTGCTCCAAGAAGTCTTTGCACAACCCGATTGGCGTGCTGGAAACGCCGTCAGTGTGTTTCTTTTTAACGCAGCCACCGACCAAGACGGCGAAAAATACAAAAGCAGTCGAACCCTCACCGGATTCGATCCCGCCCTCCAAGGAAAAGAACCCCGTCTCGTTATTCAATTTCAATAGGAGAGGAGTGGCTTGTTGGGTGCGTTTGTGGGGTTCCACCCCACGCCCCGCAAGGGAGCCACGCTCCCTTGACCCCGTCTTGGCGGGGTGAACAAGTGCTTTCCACACCAACGACACTGCCGCTTGGAGTGCTGCAAACACGGGGTTTGGGGGCATATCCCCAATGCGCGCCAAGCCTCAAGCTGCTTCTGCCGATTGGAGTGCTGCAAACACGGGGGTTGGGGGCCCAACCGCGTCACTCCTATTTCAAAAAGTCAAACACACGCCTCTGTGATCTCGTAGCCATCGCAGAAAAAAAAGCGTCATGTGACATATCTCACAGAAAAAAAGCGCCATGTGACGTATCTCACAAAAAAAAGCGTCATGTGACGTATCTCACAAAAAAAAAGCGTTATGTGACATATCTCACAGAAAATATTTTCCTTACGGAGAAAAGGCGGAGACAGGTAATACGCAACAGTTGTTAAAAAAAACAGCACGGCGCTTAACTTTTTTTTTTGATGGTCGTCGTAGAAGAGGGCTGTGGTGTCAATGGACGGACACAAACAGACACCTCGAAGTCATTCAACATACGAATTAACACCTTACCGAGGAACCATTAAGCAAGAGAGTCCTGAATGCTTTGTGATCGCTTGCGGAGTCGAGCGAGGCGAAGTATCGGGAGCCTTGAAAGGGTTCGATTATGCGTAAGCCTAGCTCATCTCAGCATGCGCTTTTTTTTCATCCTCCTCTTCAACCACAAACTGCTGCGTACAACAAGCAACGCGACGACAGCGGAACGTTGCCGACCATCGTGGCGGAACCTCCGTCGATGCGAGGGTTTGATGGGTTTCCATTTTTGTTGGGCGATGCTGTGCGTGTGTTGCCAGAATCGGGTCAGCCGTTGGCGGGTTGTCGGGGAATGGTGGTTTGTGTGTATCCATCGAAACAAGCAGGAGGGGTGACGCGGTTTCGAGTGCGCTTTTCTTCTAGCCTTGCGATGGAGTTTCCAGAAGATGCTTTGGAGCTTGAGCTGGACGCATCGGGCTTGTTGTCGGATGGGGTGTTGGATGCTTTGGTGGGGGCCAGCTAAGTTCTTTCGGAAGATACAGGGCGAATGAACGGAATCGGTCGTTTGGGCGCGTTTCGCTTTGATGGGGGATGGAGCGGGATAGGAGTGACGCGGTTGCTAAAAAAAGCCGTGTTCGCGTCCGTTCAAGCGACAGAGTCGTTGGTTTGAAAAACTTGTGATCTGTTCGCCAAACACGGGGTCAAGGGGACGAAGTTCTATGGCGGGGAGTGGGGTTCCACCCCACATCACGAGCCTAATTGCGTGAGTCCTACCCTATCGAAAAAAATTTTGTGCAAGTTCCCAACATTTTGGATCGCAGATCGCTATAGCCGATCAAAGCAATCGAGCTACCGCGCAACGGGCGCAGCTTGTGGAGATTGAGGCAGGAAAAGCGATGCGAGAGATCGATCTATCATCCGTGTTTGTGTGCTTTGCTGGGGGCTGGTCGCAGTCGATCAGCTTGGGTGGAGCGATGCAACAGAGCGAACCAGACGAAACAAGAAGGGAGATGTCTTTGTCCGAAAGAGAGGCGCTTTCTTTGCGAAAGAAGCGATCTGCATATTCGTCTTTTTTGAAAGAAAGACAAGATCGTCTGTTGGGGATCGCGTGTCGGGTGTTGCGGGATCGGGAAGCGGCCTTGGATATCTTGCAAGAGGTGGCGCTTGTTTTGTACCAGCGTTGGGAAGAGGTCGATCAAGAGCAAAACCCCGATGGTTGGCTGTATCGTGTGACGGTGCATGCTTGTTATGGGTGGTTGCGCAAGCGAGCGATCCGCGATATCGGATCGGATGCGTTAGAGCGTGCTGATAGCGCGGCGATCCCGGCTTCGCAAGAGGGATACCTTCGGACACAACAATTTCAGGTATTTTTAGGGAAAGCCCTTGAGCGACTTTCCGAACAAGAGCGTATCGCTTTTGTTCTACGCGATATCGAACAGCGATCCGGCAAAGAGATCGCAGAACTGATGGCTTGCCAAGCAACCACCGCACGCGGTTACTATTTCTCTGCGCGAAAAAAGCTGGCGTCACATATCACGACACAAGCGCCCGAATGGTTGTCGCTGCTTGGCCAAGGAGGGGAGGATCGATGACAACACAACACAAGCACGGAGCATCGGCTGGTTCGGAGCGAATGGCGTCTTGTGCGGAACAAATCAAATATACAATCGTCGATGGTTCCGGGATGATCGCGTCTTGTGCAGATCGCGAAGCGTATCTTTTCGGCGAGCTTGATGTCGAGTCTTCGGAGGCTTTCGAGCGCCATCAGAGAGATTGCGCGGCTTGTCAACAGGAAGTCAGCGAACATCTCGCGCTATCGGCTCTTTTGGCTCCATCACAAGGTGTCTTTTCGAGCGTGTCAGAAGCCGAACATCAGCGGATCTTAGAGGGGGTATTTTCGAGCGTGTCAGAAGCCGAACATCAGCAGAGCTTGGGCGGCGTATCTCGATCAAAAAGCGCGGAAGGTATCGCAAAAGTCACGGATGGCCTAAAAAACTCGAAGGATCTAAAAAGCTCGGATATAGCGGCGAAGCCAAACGCCGCATCAACAGGGCAAACCAAACCGTTCTGGTTTTTTTCTACGCTGCGCTCGTTGTTTTCGTTGTATCCGCTGTTTTCGTTGTATCCGCTGTTTTCGTTGCGTTCGCTGTTTTCGTTTCGTTTGTTGGCGTGGTCTGCATTGGTTTGCATTTTGGTGGGAGCTACAGTGCTGTTGGGGCGGTTTGAAACCCCGAAGGGACGGAAAAATTCGGAGACTCAGCCTTTGTCCCGCTCTCTTTCAACTCACGCAGCACGTCGTTCTCCTGATGTTTCGCATCGCGTAGCACATCGTTCTCCTAATGTTTCGCATCGCATCACGCCCTCCCCACGCTACATCGCCAAGGTGCAGCGGCTTGTGGTGGCCCGAGCCTCGAAACCGCCGACGGTGGCTCGTGAGCCCAAAAACACGGCAAGTATGCCTGACGAATCGAAGAACATGGAAATGATGCC
>CAUJFU010000137.1 GCA_963169055.1 Myxococcota bacterium | reverse complement strand
ATGGCGCATCTGTTGGGCTTGCGGTGGCCGACCGAGTGGCTGGTGGGAGACAAAAAGAAGCCATTTTTGATGGCAGGGCGAGTGATGCGGAAGATGCTACGCTCAAACCAGCCGAAGTAGCGGCGTTTCAAGCAGGGTCGTTTCAGGCGAGGTTTGTGGTTGGAGCGGGAGGGGGAGAAAAGCGAGCTACAGCAACAAAAAGAACGAGCCATACGGTGGTGCGAAAAGTCATGGCTCGCAGGCTATCGACCGCGACGGCTGCGTGGGTGGAGTAGAGCAGCACGATACTCACAAGCACAAGAAGGTTGAGCGAAAAGATCAATCCTGTTGCAAACTTGCTCCATCTGAGATTGCGCCAGATGGCGATCCCTGCGGCCAGATAGGCAGCACCCATCGTGGTGTTGTAGAGCAAAAGTGGGCGAAAGACTTTGTATCCCGGGTCTGCACCCAAGAGGACGCGGGAACCTGCAAAAAGCGTCAGGATACCGAACAGCACAGCGATGATCGCGGCGATAGGTGAAATGAAGCGCTGCATCTTGGAAGCCTCCCATTTGCGAAGGTTCGGGATCTTTTGGTGGCGGAGGTTTGTGTTAGGGCTGTGGGCTACCAAACCAGCCTTTGATCTTGGAAAGTAGGCCCCCGCTGTTTGGATTGGCCGAAGTGGCCGAAGTGGGGGCTGCTTCGGCGCTTTGAGGTGTCGTGGTGTGTTGCGATGCCTCGGTGTGTTGCGAAACATCGGTGTTTGGGGCGGATGATTGGGCTTCTTGGGACGCTTGAGGTGTGGTTTGGCGTGCGGCTGTTTTGAGAGTGCTTTTGACCATGCGTTCGAGCGCACCCGCTTGGGTGAGGCCGATGTTGACGTCGAGAACTTCGCCTTGCCAAAAGATCATCAGCGTGGGGATCGAGCGGATACGCATTTGTTCGGATATACGGGGATTGGCTTCGGTATCGACTTTCACGAAGCGGACTTGGTCTTGGTATTTTTGGGCGACGGATTCAAAGATCGGAGCCATCGCTTTACAAGGGCCACACCAAGGAGCCCAGAAGTCTACGATCACGGGTATATCGGATTGGATGACTTGTTGCTCGAAGTGTGCGGTGTTGCGGATCTCGATGACGGGGCCTGTTTGGATTTCGGTTTGTTCTTTGGTGGTGCGGTTGCGTTTGAAACGTTGGGTGAGGTCGCGTGCCATGACGTGCTCCTTGGTAGGGGGTGTGTTTGTTCTGTTGGATAGAGAGTCGGCAGGCGTGGGATGGTTGCAAGGTTTTTTGTGGGTGCAGCAGACAAAGCTACAGCGCTGTTTTGAACGGGCCGTATTTGTGGGCAGTTCTAGCGGCTCGGTGGTTTGTTTGAGAGCGAGTAGGGCTGGCGATGCGGTGAAAAGAAGCGTCACTTGTGGACAAAAAACCCCCGTGTTCGCGATGTTTCAAGCGACAGAGTTGTTGATGTGAAAAAGGATGATCTTTTCGCCGATATGGGGTCAAGGGAGCCGCGCTCCCTGCGGGGCGTGGGGTGGAACCCCACAAAACATCTTCTGAGGAAGTACGGGGTGACGGGAGCCGCGCTAAGGAAGCGGGGTGTGGGGTGGCACCCCACAAAATACCTTCTGAGGGGAGAGGTTAAGATTTGTCGGATTGATCGGGGAATTGGTTGTCGAGGATATCGCGCAGGAAGGCGCGAGCGCGGTGGAGTCGGGATTTGACGGCAGATTCGGTGAGGCCGGTGGCTTCGGCGGTTTCTTGGGTGGAGTAGCCTTCGAGGTCGCGCAACATGAGGATGGCGCGATCTTGTTCGGAGAGTTGTGCGATGGCTTCGGAGAGGGGGCGGAGATCGGATTGGAGTTCACCAGAGAAGCGTTCGATCTGTTGGGGGAGTTCGGGGGCGTCTTCGGCGTGGATGGAGAGGTGGAGGTGGGGGTTGTTTTTTTGGCCGCGCCGCATGCGTTGGCAAGAAGTCGAAGCGATGCGATAGAGCCAGTTTTTGACAGAGCTTTCACCGCGAAAGCCTTCGATGTAGCGGAGCATGGCGACATAAGTGTCTTGCATCGCGTCTTCGGCATCGCTGTTTTCGCCGCATCTTCGGCGCAAAAAGCGCAGGAGGTCGTCGTGAAAACAGTAGATCAATTCGTGGACAACGGTGTTGTCGCCCGCAAGGAGGCGTTCTTTGAGTTGGACGGGGTGGCAAGACGGCGTATCGGTCGAAGATGCCGATGGATTCGCCGTTTGTGAATCAAAGAATTCGCGTGCGGTGGTGGTGGCGTCTTGGGAGAGCGGGATGGAGGGCTTGTTTTGGTTTGGTGGATGGGCCATGCGGATCTTGCCTTGTGGGTGTGGGATTAGGAAGCGTTGGAATCGTCGGAGGACTTGTTGTTTGTGGCGTTGGGGGCGGGGGAAAGGTGGGTGAGTGCGGGGGCGGTGTCAAGGCGCGGGTGGCCGCGATGGAAAGCATTTTGGGAGAGACCTTGTCCGCCTTCGGCTTGGTCCATGCTTTGGAGAAGATAGAACATGGCGTAAATGGAAGCGAGCAAGTCGCCCGTGTGTCCGACTTCGGAGATGGTGTGCATATTGCGGGTGGGGAAACCAACGGAGGTGGCGGCGCAGTCGATGGAAGCGAGAACACCCGCCATGGCGTCGGTGCCTGTGTCGCGTCCGACGACGGAGCGCTGGATCGGTATATCGTGTTCGAGGGCCACTTGTTGGATCAGGGCGTTGAGTTTTTCGCTGGCGATGGCTCCGACAGAGAGCGTAAAGCCTTGCCCCATCGCAAGAGGTGGCATCCGCTCGCTTTCGATGCCGGGTGCTGCGACATAATCGTGATTGACATCGATCCCGATCAGAATGTCGGGTTTGGTGACGGCGGCCATCACACGGCTGCCCATACGCCCGATCTCTTCGTGGGTGGCGATGCCAAAGAGTGCGCGGATATTTTTGAGTCCGCCGGCTTGGGCGACAAGACGACCGATCTCGGCGGTAGCAAAGCAACCAAGGCCGTTGTCGAGGTAGGCTCCATAAAAAGTCTCGGGGCTAAAGCCGCGCTTGATCGGGCGATCGAGCAACACATTGTCGCCCACCCGCACACCAAGGGCTTCGATCTGTTTTTGTTTGTTTTCGCCGTGGATTTGGAGTTCGAGATAGATCTGCTCTTTTTTGATACCGCTTTTGCCCGAACGAAGGGCTTCGTTGGCAAAGTGGATCGCGCCGATGGCTTCGACGGTTCCGCCTTTGATGGTGCGATAGTGCCCGGGATTTTTGGGATCTTCGCTAAACAAGAGGACTTCGTGTCCGATCAGGGTGGTGGGCAAGAAGGAATCGGTATCAAGCCAGATCTTGCCGTCTTTTCCGATCTGGCGGACTTGCATACGGATCTTGTCGGCGTGTCCGACAAATAGCACCGTGAGCAGATCGTCGCGATCGGGGGCGGTGTCAAGGACGATGCCTGCGTTTCCACGGAAGGTGTGGATCTTCCAGCCTGCGCGCATCCATTTTTCAAAGTAGGGGATGAGAACGCCGAACGTCATGGCGGCTTCGAGGCCGACAGGGCTGGGGGCGGCCAAGATATCGCGCATGATCGCGAATTGTTCTTCGGGCATCGGCTGTTTCCAAGGCTTCTCTGTCACGATTTTACCTCTCTGCATGGTTGGCCTTGTTGTGGGTAGGCGTAGGGTGTGGGGTTGGACCTTGGGTGTCCTGTATTGCGGGGCAAGGGAGACACACGGGCCATCGCGTTGCTTGGGATGCACGAAAAGGCTTGTGGATGCAAGATTCGTCGCTACCGCAGCAAGTGCAACGCGGCACTTTATCTCAGGTTTCGGCGCAAAGCAACGCATTCTCTCTTTTGATAGGAGTCACGCAGTTCGATGGTTTTTGTGGAGTTTCACTCCACGCCCCACTTCCTTAGCGCGGCTCCCTTGACCCCGTGTTTGGCGAAAAGCGCACTGTTTTTCACACAGACAACTCTGTCGCTTGAGGGAGCGCGAACACGGGGTTTTTGTCCGTGTCGGGGTTTGTTTGGCTTATGTTTCTTGGGGCAAACACGCGCTGCCTGATCGTGGTGTTTGTGGTTGGAATATCTGAACGTTTTCGGCGTCCAAGGGCCACGGGTTTTCTGGGTGGCCTCTTGTGTTGAGGAGACCAAGGAATGCCCCGCACCCCACATTCAAAGGAGTTTGTCGTGAAACGTTTGGTTTTGTTTCTGGTTGCGAGTGTCTGGGTGATCACCGCGATCGCCCCATGTTCCGAGGCGTTGGCGCGCAACGTCAAGCGCAGCGCAAAGTCATCGAAGAATCATCGAAAGCCACCTAAATACAGAAAGCGCTACAGTCGCGGAAAACCCGGAAAACTCACCGCCGAGCAAAAGAAACGGAAAAAGGAAAGGGACAAAAAGAGCAAGAAAACTTCGGTGGGACGGCTCTTGGGCAAAAAGACGCATGTAAAAACCACCAAAGTCGGAAAGAGGAAAGTGGGTTCGGGCGGAAAGGTTCATGATCCGTTTAAGTGAGCGGGTCGCGGGGGCATACGATATCCATACGGGGTCAAGGGAGCTGCGCTGAGGGCGCGGGGTATGGGGTAGCGCCTCACCAAGCAAAAACCGAACAGCATCACCCCGACGACAGAGAGTGTTCAGTCTTGTGTGTGGGTGTGGGGGTTCCATGCGTCGCCGAGGGCGAGCGGGTCGGAGGTGGGTTCTTCGTAGCCGTTGGGGTGGCAAGGGGCGGAGGCGGGTTCGAGGTGGGTGGTGACGATGACTTCGGTTTGCGGGAAGGCGCGTTGGAGGTCGAGTTCAAGCAGGGAGGCGCGGCGGTGGGCTTCGGCGAGGCGCAGCCCGGGATCGAGGAGCAGGTGAAGTTCGATAAAAAGAGTGCGGTGGACAAGTCGGTGGCGGAGCTGGTGATAACTTTCGATCTGATGGGAAGTTGTGTAGGTGTCGAGGCATTGAAGGATGCGATCGGTGGTTTCTTGGTCGGTGCGTTCCATCAAGCCCTGATAGGCTTCTGCGAGCAGTTCCCAAGCCGAGTGGAGGATATGGAGTCCAATCACGATAGCGGCGATGGGATCGAGGATACGGATGTTGGTGAACCACACCAGCCCTACGCCAAGGACGCCTGCGAGGCTGGTCCACATATCGGTGAGGACGTGCATTCCGTTGGCGCGGAGGATCGAAGATTGATGCTTTTTTCCGACGGAGAGCAAGTGCCATCCAAGAGCGAGATTGATCGCGATCAGTCCGATGGCGAGCAAAAGTCCCAGACCAAGGCGCTGTAGAGGGGCTGGCACAAAAAGGTCGTGGATCGCTTTGGCCAAGATACCAAGCGCAGCGACCGCAAGGATCACGCCTTCAAAACCGATCGAAAAGTAAGCGATCTTTCCGTGACCGTAGACATGCTCTCGATCAGGGGGTTGGGCTGCATACCAAAGGCTGAAGGCCGCAAGGCTGGTTGCAAGGATATGGATCACCGACTCTGCGGCGTCGGAGAGCAATGCGGTGCTGTTGGTCATCCACCACGCAAGCAATTTTCCAACAAGCATGGTGACAGAGACCGCGAGGCTCAGGCGCATGGCGCGTTGGAGGGCAGGGTGTTGGGGCGTGTGTGTCAAGAAAGCTCCTGTGGGCTGGTTGGGGAAGAGGGCGGGTCTTCGTCGTGGGTGGGTGGGGTCCATTGATCGAGGAGGGCAAACAAGGTGGTGGTGTCCTCGCATTCCATCGCGGCCATTCGAAGGGCGTGCGCGCCGCGAAAACCTTGGAGGTACACTTTGAGGAATTTTTTCATAATTTTGAAGGGGCGTTTCGGACCCCACACCTCGAAATACAACGTGATGTGATCGCGAAGCATCATGAGTTTTTCTTCGAGTGGGAGGTCGTTGTAGTTGCGTTGGGGATGGAAGACGACAGGATCTTGAAAGATCCCGCGACCGATCATCACGCCGTCTACGCCGTGTTGTTGGTGCTTTTGGTGTACTTCTTCAAGGCTGAGAACGTCGCCGTTGCCGATGATCAACGTCGATACGCCCATCTGATCGCGGAGCTTGACGACTTTTCCGATCTCGTCCCAATCTGCGGGATATTTGGACATATCTTTGGCGAGTCGTCCGTGCATGGTGAGGACGTCGATTCCTGTTTCCAACAGAAAATGGGCCCATGACTCGGTGCGTTTGTCTCGAAAGCCAAGGCGCGTCTTGACGCTGATCGGCAGATCGGGTGCGCCTTCGCGAGCAGCGAGGATCTGTTCTCGTGCGAGTGTGGGATTTTCGATCAAGGCCGAACAGCAGCCTTTGTGGACGATCTTTTCGACGGGACAGCCCATGTTCAGATCGACGCCATCGAATCCGAGGCGTTGGACTTCTTGGGCGGCCCGAAAAATGGCGTCTGGATCTTTGCCCCACAATTGCGCCACGAGAGGGCGTTCTTCTTCGGTGAAGAGAAGTCGAGAGATCACGCGGCTGCGTCCGGCAGAAAACAAACCTTCTGCGCTCGTGAACTCAGTGACAAAAACGTGTGGGCGTCCCCAACGTGCGATCAATCGGCGAAATACGGTGTCCGTCACGTCTTCCATCGGCGCAAGCACATGAAACGGGCGCGGGAGATCGCGCCAAAAACCACGCGGTGCTTGTTCTATCGGGCCAAAACAAAGGCTTTCTGTGTTCGGATGATTCATCTGTTTTTTTCTGTACTCGGCAAGTTTGTATCGGTGTGTATGGGACGCGGTTGGATGGGGTTTGTGGGACGCTGCCCCACACCCCGCAAGGGAGCGCGGCTCCCTTGACCCCGTATTTGGCGAAAAGATCACAGGTCTTTCAAAACAACGACTCTGTCGCTCGGGCGTTCGCAAACACGGCTTTTTTTGGCAACTGCGTAAGTCCTATCCTATAGAGATGATGAGAGTGATACGAAGTCCGCCCACAGTGTGATCGGCGTTTCGCGAAGGGTTTGACGGAGAGGGAGGCGGGGAGGTTTGGGAGAGGTTTGGATTACCAACGCCAAGAAGATTTGTATTTGACCGAACAGCCGTAGGGACGGGTGAGTTTGGTTTGAACGGGCTTTCCTGCCAACACAGCATCGATTGCGGCGGTGACGTAGTTTTGGGCTTTTTTGTTGTCTTCGGGGTTGGTGGAGCGGATGCTGTCGATGGCGCCCATGTACACAAGAATGCCTTTGGCGTCGATGACGTACATGTGTGGGGTGGTTTTGGCGTTGTAGAGTTGGCCGACTTTGCCTTCGGGATCGAGCAAGATGGCGTTGGCTTGGCCTTTTTTAGCGGTGTTGATCTCGTTGGCTTGTTTGGCGGGGTAATAGCCTTGTTTGCCGGGGGCAGAAGACACGATCGAGAGCCAGATCACGCCTTTGTCGCGGTAGGCTTTTTGGATGGCTTGGATGTGGCCGCTGTCGTAATGTCGTTTGACAAAGGGGCAGCCGTGATTGAGCCATTCAAGGACGACGATCTTTCCCTTGTATTGGGCAAGATCGTGGTTTTTGCCAAAAGTATCGGGCAGGGTAAAGGTTGGAGCGGCTTGATCGACTTTGATCTTTTGGGGAGCGGCATGGACGGAAACGGGAAGCGAGCACAACAGGCCGAGTGCAACGGCAAAAACAAAGCGCATGAAAAACTCCTATGGTTGTTGACTAGCGAGGCATCCCAAAGCAGACGTGGGAGCGCTCGTTGAGAAAGATGTGGATGGAAACACGGTGGTGCGCGCTCTTGTTCCTTATTTTAGCTGCTAAGCAGATTTTAGCTGCTAAGCAGAAAGCGCACGCCCGCAAACAACAGCAAGGCTTGGACAAGTCCCGTAAAGATCCGCTCATCGACGCTGTGGTGAAAGCGCTCCCCCACAACAAGACCAAGCAGCACTGCAGGCAAGGTTCCAAGAAACATCCATCCATGTTGGGCCGTGTATTCGCTTCGCACCAACATCCCGAAAAAGACGGTGATGTTGAGCAAAAACCACAGCGCAGCGAGTGTGGCACGAAACGTTCTTTTATCCAGCGCAAAGCGGCTAACCACATATACGATGAACGGGCCACCTGTCGCATACAAACCTTGGATCAACCCTCCACCAAACAAAAAAAAGTGCGCTTGCCATGCAGGAAGAGGCGAAAGCGTCTGGGCTTTTGTTCTCGATCGCAAGAGGCCCCAGAGTGTCAGCCCCAAGAGAACGGCTCCAAAGAGGACGCGGGTTTGCCGTTCGGGAAGGATGCGGAACAAGGCAAAACCGAGGGGGAGTCCGAGGCCAGCCCAAGGCAGCATTTTTTTCCAGAGGACGGGGGATATCGCTTGTCGATCGCGAGAGAGGATGGACAGGCTGAGGATCAGATTGAGCGGGATGATCACGGGCAACAAAACGGAGAGAGGATAATTCGCAAGGGCCAGCGTCAAGAGGCCACAGCCAAAGCCCAAGACGGCCTCCGTAAAGTGAGCCAAGAAGACGACCAAAAAAAGCCAAAGGAAGGGGAGATCCATGATGGTGTATTGCCTCGTTGTTGCGATGCTTGTATTCCACGCGCTCAAAAATCCCGAAAATAGGGCATAAAGGAAAGGGACTGTGTACACGCAAAGACCGACGTGCGGCGTGGTGGGTGGTTTGGGTGTTATTGCGCTTCTGCCCCATAACGGAGGTTTGGAGAGCGCGGTGCGGGCTTGTGATAGCTGAGGTGGGCAGCGGAGGCAAGACACAAAGAAGCAGGGCGAGCGCAAAGAGCGGTGCCAAGCTGTGATCCGTTCTTTGCGCGGCGGGCTGGCAAGACGCAGAGAGGGAGATCGAGCGCAAAGAGCGCCACGTTGGGAAGGTTGTGTCGGCGAGACGGATGCTTTGAGCCGCAGGGCGCAAAACGTCCTGTTGGAAGGGATGGGGAAGGGTGATGGAAAAGGCTTGCGCTTGGTTTGTGGGTGCGTATGATGCAGCGCGCGAAATCAGCAAGAATGTTTTTTGGAAAGAATGAGGAACAAAAAAGCCATGACAGAGAAGCAATTAGAAACGATTCGTCGATGGACGGATTTGGGAGATCTACGGGCAGCGGGAGATCTGGTGCGTGCGTTGTTGGTGGAAGATGCGCAAGACCCCGTGTTGTGGGAGCTTGAGGCACGTTTGCGTGCGGGGATGAAAGAATTGGATACCGCTGCGTACGCTGTCGAACAAGCCGTTCTTCAATCGCCCAAGTCGGTTCAAAGTTTGTTGTTGCAGGCTTGGTTTGCGCGGGAGTTGCGCAATCTTGACGAAGCGAAAGACTGGGAAAACGCCGCGTTGGACGAAGCCGAGACCGAAGAAGACGGGCATGCGGTGCTGTTGAGCCAAGCGCGCACACTTTTGGTGGAAGCCCAAGTCGAGATCGACGAAATGGTCGAAGAGATGGCCGAAGAAGACGAAGACGTCCCCGAAGTCATGCAGATCCCCGACGAACTTGTGGAGATTTTTCAAGACGGTCTGGAAGCTTTGGGGGATATTTTGGACGATGATCCCGAACACGCGGAGGCATGGGCGTTAGAGGCCGATTTTTACAGTCTGATGAACCAGTCGGAAAAAGCGGTGGAATCTCGCAACAGAGCGTTGGAGTGTATGCCCGAAAAGATGGCTTGGCTGCATGCACAAGCCGAAGAGATGGAACGGATCGAAGAAGGCGAAAAGGCTTGTGCGTTGTACCGCCGTTTGTTTGCGCTCGAACAAAAAGCGTTGAAAGAAGCCAAAACCCCCTACGGCTTGTTTTTTGAACCGCAGGAGTTTTCGGCGATGTGCGCAAAAGCATGGCAAGAGCTGGAAGGCTATATTCGAGAAGAAGGCGTCACACTGGATTTTTCGGTGGTGTGTGAACCGATGCCTTCTGAGGAGTTGATCGAAGAAGCGATCCCCGAGGAACCCTTTGACCCGTGGACAGGTTTTCATTTGGTGATCGAGCCGCGTGATATCGGTCGTGATCTGATCAAGATCACGTTGTTTCAGCGGAATGTGGAGCGTTTTTGGCGAGAAGGTGGCGATGTTTCGATGCACGAGATGTTGCTTGATATCTTGGATGACGCCGCTGCACCCGCGATCTTGCTTGCCGACGGTAACGAGCTGTTCGATCAAGAATAGGAACCACGAGATCGGGGGATGTGTTTGGTGTAGTTGAAAACAGCCGATACAGCAAGCGATCCATCATGGAGCCTGCCGCAACGGGCGGGGAGAGACTTGCGTTTTTGCGTGGTCTCGTCTAATACGCCGCCGACAGGGAGAGACAAAAACAGCCCAAGGTTGGGGAAAGGATAACGATCCATGCAACGGCAAACCAAGTACATTTTTATTACAGGCGGGGTGGTATCTTCGCTTGGAAAAGGGATTACCGCAGCCTCTGTTGGGGCGTTGATGGAGAGCCGAGGTTTGGATATCACCATCTTGAAGATGGATCCTTACATCAACGTGGATCCCGGGACGATGAGTCCGATGCAACACGGTGAAGTGTTTGTGACGGAAGATGGGGCCGAAACGGATCTGGATCTGGGTCATTATGAGCGCTACACCAGCGCGGTGATGAACCGCGCCAACAACTTCACCTCGGGCAAAGTGTACGAGTCGGTGATCGATCGCGAGCGCGAAGGCTACTATCTGGGGCGGACGGTGCAGGTGATCCCGCACGTCACGGACGAGATCAAGCGTCGTATCCGTCAAGCTGCCGAAGGTCACGATGTGGCGATCTGCGAAGTGGGCGGAACAGTAGGCGATATCGAAGGTCTTCCGTTTTTAGAAGCGATCCGCCAATTCCGCTTTGATGTGGGTAAAGAGAACGTCCTCTATCTTCATGTCACCTTGGTTCCCTACATCCACGTTGCGGGTGAACTCAAGACCAAACCCACACAACACTCCGTCAAAGAACTTCGATCGATCGGTATCCAGCCCGATCTCTTGTTGTGTCGAAGTGATCGCGATCTTGCAACGGACGTCAAGTCCAAGATCGCCTTGTTTTGCAACCTTGCGCCCGAAGAAGTGATCTCCGTCAAAGATGTCGATTCGATCTATGCGGTGCCGCTGATCTTGCGCGATCAAGGGCTTGATCAAAAGATCGCGGAAAAGATGAATATGTGGTCGCGTGCAGCGCGGATGCGGGAGTGGGAAGCCGTCGTCGAAAAGATCCGTCAACCCCGTCACCACGTGCGTATCGGCATCGTGGGCAAATATGTCGAGCTGACCGAGTCTTACAAGAGCCTGAGCGAAGCGCTGATCCACGGCGGAGTCGCCAACGATTGTCGAGTCGAGCGTGTGTATTTGGATGCCGAACAATTCGAGCATGAACGACTGCCCTTGCATGAGCTAGATGGGATCTTGGTTCCGGGGGGGTTTGGAGAGCGCGGAACAGAGGGCAAGATCCGTGCGGTGCAAGCCGCACGCGAAAACAAGATCCCTTTTTTCGGGATCTGTTTGGGGCTTCAGATGGCGGTGGTGGAGTACGCACGCCATGTCTGCGGAATGACGGGGGCCAACAGCATGGAATTCGATCAGAAGACGCCGTATCCCGTGGTGGCTTTGATGGAAGAACAGCGCGAGATCAAGCAGATGGGCGCAACCATGCGTTTGGGTGCTTATCCCTGCCAACTGAAAGAAGGCAGCCTCGCACACCAGCTTTACCGCAGCCTCCAGATCAGCGAACGTCACCGCCATCGCTACGAGATCAACAACGCTTATCGTGCGCGTTTGGAAGAAAGCGGCCTGATGGTATCGGGCGTCTGGCCGGAAAAATCACTGGTTGAAGTGATCGAACTCCCCCGCGAACAGCATCCTTTTTTCATCGCTTGCCAATTCCATCCCGAGTTTCGATCGCGTCCCCTCAATCCCCACCCCATCTTTGCGGGCTTTATCGCTGCATCCATCCTCCAAAAGCAAAGCAAACAAGCTCTCGAATCTTGATCGGATAGGACTTACGCGCACGAACGGATAATCGCGACACGATCGCCGCCTGCTTGCTTGGCTTGGTACATGGCTCGATCAGCATCGTCGATTAGCTGCTTAGCCGATAATCCGGGCTTTTCATGCCACAACAACCCCACGCTCACAGAGACGTGCAACGTCACACGATCCAAGACAAAAGGGGCGTGCATCTCTTGGCGCAGCCGTTCGGCCACCAAACGAGCGTGTTCGAGGGTGGCCGTACTATCGAGCAATACAACGAATTCGTCTCCGCCAAACCTTGCGATCGTATCCACCAAGCGCAGGGTGCGTGTGATGCGTTTTGCGATGTGTTGGAGAAGCTGATCACCTGCCGTATGTCCGTGTTGATCGTTGACGCTTTTGAAGTGATCACAATCCAAAAACAGCAAGGCGACAGGGAGATCAGGTCGGCGGTTCATGCGTTCGAGGGTTTGTTGGAGGCGATCCGTAAAGAGGGAGCGGTTGGTGAGTCCCGTCAGAGGGTCATGAGATGCGAGGTAAGCGAGGCGCTCTTCTTCTTCTTTGAAGGAGGTAATGTCTACGAAAAATCCCCAGATCTCTTTGATCGCAGACCAAGGTACTTTTTGAAGATTTCCTCGGCAAAGAAGCCAGTGCCATCTCGGATCTTCTTCATTGTTTTTTTCGTATTGCCTTGCGCGAACAGTACAAGAAAAAGGCTCGAATATATCGTCTTTTTGGTAATAATTCTGTAGTTCTTCTTTGAGTTGTGCGGCATCTTGAGGATGGAGGCGTACAAGAAAATCTTGTAAGGTGATACCGACAGGGAAGTGGGCGTGGGAAACCGCCGAATCGGTGTTTTGCGGGGACCAGTACCACAGCCCTGCGCAACTTTGTTGAAGGCAACTGTTCCATTGTTGCGCCACAGAGGTGGGGGTTAGAGGGTCAGGGGCGGGGAAAGCGCACGAGGGTTGCGTTGTTGGAAGCGCGGGGCTGTTTGTCGAAGATGCGTATCGTATCGAAGGCAGATGAGGGATCGAAGGATTTTTTTCCATACTTTTCTTCTCTACGACAGGCTGTGGAATTTGTGGTCGCAACGCAGATACACAGAGCGGATGTTGTTTTTT